>JBDGYW010000211.1:0-9077 GCA_039588935.1 Gemmatimonadota bacterium
AGTGAGCTTCCCGGTTTCCAGCGAATCGGTTCCGTACGGAAGGTGATAGTTGTGCGGTTCTGTTGCCCCCCAGGGCAGGATGGCGACTTCGTAATGCTGGTTCTTTACCTGCTTCCAGTTGGTTTGCTCGAGGATGTAGGGTTTCATAATCAGTCCCGCTTCACGAACCGAAGGTTGCGACTTCGGCCCTGGGTGATGCGAAGTCCAAAAACCTGACCGTCATCGTTGCGGTCGAACTCGACCGCATTCAGAAACCATGCACCGCCACGGAAGTCATCCCTCCATGCCGGTGTGAGGCTGATGGTACCGTGCCGCCGGTGCTGCATCACCAGGTTGCCATCCTCGACCAGCACTTCATAACTCGTGACGAGTTCGTCACTGACAAATTCACCGGTATACTCGTTCAACTGTGAACCGCTCGGCAGAGGCAGGTCTTCTACTTTGGGGCGGTTCAAACCTCGATACCGTAATCGGTCGACACGCCCCGATGCGTCTCGCAGAAACGTGATCGACGATCTGTAGTCTTCCACCCAGAACACGGAATCGGAGCGAGCTGCCATTGGGAACGTGTCCTCCGCGGTTGCACGAGTATTGAGTCTGTCCCCAGTCAGCGTGATCGTCACATACCACGCGGGGCCGAGGCGGTACGTGCCCACATACTCGTTGAGCAGCGAGACGGGAAGTTCAACAGTTTCTGCCTCAGACTCGGGTGTCTCATCCGTCGCTAAAGCATCAAGTTGATCGGCCAGATAGAGGTCCACAAGGTCGTATGCGGTTCGGTTCGGATTGGAGGGACTAAAATTGCCCAATACCACCAATGAGAAATTCTGGTCAGGGAAGTGGACCAGGAACGTGCGGAACGATGCCCATGAGCCGCCGTGACTGACGGTTGTGAGCCCACGGTAGCGACCGATGCTGAGACCGTAGGCATAGGCGATCTGTTTTCCATCGTTGAGGATTCCCTGTTGGACCATGCGGTCGATTACCGCTTCGCCTCCCACTCTCTTCTCTTCGAAGTTGATCACCCACCTGGCCAGGTCGTCGATGGTCGTGTACAAAGAACTCGAGCCCAACGCAGTCAGACCGTTCGGTACCGCATGGAACTCTCCCTCTGAATTCCGCGAGTAGCCGTAAGCCTTGTTCGCGACCACCTCCGTGTGATCGTCGTGGAAGTGGGTACTGGTCATTCCCAGAGGCTGGAAGATGTTCGCGTCCGTCCACTCTCTGAAAGTCGAACCGGAAACGCGCGCGACCACCTCGGCGAGCACGTTGTAGCCGGTGTTCGAGTATGAGTATTCGGCGCCCGGCTCGAAGTTGAGAGCTTGTTGGTTGAACGCAAAGGTGAGGATTTGATCGAACGAGATCACGTCGTCCATGCGCCACCCCGCAACCGCGAGCGTCCCGGGCCAATCCCGCAACCCACTGATGTGGTGCACCAGGTGACGGATAGTGATTGTGTGTCCGAAGTCGGGGAGTTCGGGGAGAATCTGGCGCACATCGTCGTCGAGCGAGATATCGCCGCGCTCCACCAGCATGGAGATTGCCATTCCGGCGAACTGCTTGGAAACAGATGCGATGTCGAAGATCGTAGAAGGCGTGATCGGAACCTGATGTTCCAGGTTCGCCATGCCGTACCCTTTGCGCAGAATGACCTTCCCATCCCGTACGACGAGCACCGCCCAGCCCGGAGAGTAGGTCCGCTCGTACTCGGCGAACATGTGGTCGACATGTGTGTTCAGTTGATCCTGTGCCTGGCTTGCCGGGACGCACGCTGTGGCAAGAAGCAGTGTGGCGAACGCTGTTACGGAACCCATTATCCAAGTCATTTAGCTCGTCCTTCCAAGCGGTACTTGCAGATCGTTCGCGAGGTACAGATAAACGTATCTCGATAGACACTAAGAACTCCAGCCATGTTGCATCGCGGCGAATCCACAAGAATCTCACAACACTCCTGTCATAAATCACCGAACTGGATCGTTTCACTGTGACTCTGGCTGGGTTGGCGGTGGGCACGGTTGACGCGAGCCAGGGTAGAGATTAGAGCGGTCCTCGAGCGCGGAGGTGAGTACGCTACGCAAGCGGGCTATTGCCTGGTCCATGGCGGTGAGTATTTGCATGGCAAACGTTGGCCTCGCCGAGGCTCAGCAGCTGCGGCATGTCTCCGGACGGGTCGTCAGCGGTGCGGATGGCACGCCCGTTATCAGAGCACTCGTCCGGGGCCTCGGTTTCCTTGACCGTGCAAACACAAATCACACAGGGTTTTTCACGCTCGATCGAGTCCCGCGACGGCAGGTACGACTGGTCGTTGAGGCCACCGGATTCGTGACGGACACGGTGACCGCCACGCAGGGCCAGTCGGAGTTGACGATAGTGCTGCATCGGCAGGCGCTGGAGTTGGCGCCTGTCGTGGTCACCGCCGACGCTCCCGCACCACCGGGTCGACTGCGGTTCGATAGCACCACTCAGACTAGCGCAATCACGATTCAGGCAGCCGACATAGTGAACATCCCCGGGATGTTCGAGCCGGACGTAATCCGTGCCGTGCAACTCCTGCCAGGGACCATAGCGAAGAACGACTACTCGATCACCTATAACGTGCGTGGAGGTGAAGGAGACCAAAATCTGGTGCGGCTCGACGGCGTAACGGTCTTCAACCCGTCACACCTCGGCGGGCTCTTCAGCACGTTCGATGTAAACGCGGTCGATCGCGTGGATTTCTTCACGGGCGGGTTCCCTGCATCGTATCCTGGGCGCCTCAGTAGTGTGTTGGACATATCGCTGAAGGACGGGCGCCGCGACGGGTTGCACGGAGGAGGGCGAGCTTCGTTGCTCTCGAGTAATCTATTGCTCGAGGGGCCGCTGGGGCCGGCCACTTTTCTACTTGGCGCAAGACGGACATACGCCGACGCTGTTGTCGCGGCCTTCACCCGTCATACCATGCCGTACTATTTCACCGATGCCGTTGCGAAACTCCACCTCCCATTTCGATCCGGTGGGTCGCTTGCGTTAACCGGTTACTGGAGCCAGGACGATCTGGACGTGAACGTGGTGAGCGAGATTGACGAGTCAGATCCCACGGGAGAGCTGCGCACACCCATCGACATGGTCTTCAACTGGGGAAACCGGCTGGCAGGATTGACGTGGCGCCAGCCGTTTTCAGGAGGGGTCGTCGAGACGAGAGCAAGTGTGACGGAGTTCTTCACGACCTTCGCGATAATGCCCGACTTGGCTCGCTGGGACAACAACGTTCGGCTGCTGTCGGCGAGCTCGGATATCACCATGGTGCCATGGAATCACCATCAGCTGCATGTCGGAGCCGGAGTCGAACGGTACGACATGACCTACGATTTGCTGTCACCGCTATTCGAGTTCGGTGGACAACCCGGTAATTACGGCGGATTGATGCCGCTGTTCAATACAAACTACCAGCCGACGATCTGGTCCGTTCACGCGGACGATGAGTGGAGTGTATTCTCGCGTCTGAAGGTGCGTCCTGGAGTGCGTTTGGAGCATGTTCCGGAGGCAACGTTCACCGGCGTCGCTCCTCGTGTTTCCTTCAAGCTGAATCTGACACATGACAGGGCCGTGATCGGTTCGGCGGGACGCTACCATCAGGCCGTTCACTCGATTCGGGATCAGGAACTGCCGATTACCGTCTACGAATTCTGGATTGGAGCCAACGAGTTTGTGCCGGTGGCCCAATCCGATCACGCGGTATTGGGTTACGAGCAGTGGTTCGGCACTGGCTTCCAACTCAACGTCGAGGGCTACCGAAAAACATTCCGCAACCTCGTGATTCCCAATAGCGCTCAGAGTCTACGCGACGTCGGGAATCAATATCGTGCCATGGAGGGAGAATCGTGGGGAGTTGACGTGCTGTTGCGACGGCACAGCGGGCAAATCAAGGGATGGGTCAGCTACGGCTTCAACAAAACCGTGCGACGGGCTGGGGGGGAGAGTTTCCCTCCGGCGCACGACAGGCGCCACACGGTCAACGTCGTGTTACGCGCGCCGGGTCCTCTCGGGAGCGAGTTTGGCTTGCGCTGGGGGTTGGGCTCGCCACTGCCCTACACTGGCCTCAACGGTGAATGGTCCCATCGGACGTATCGGTTGTCAGAGCACGACTTCGGCAGCGGAGAGACGGAGCCGATCAGCACGGCCATCAATGCCGAGCGGTTTCCAACCTACTCGCGGTTGGACATGGGACTGCGCTGGCAGTTCGACAAGTGGGGGATTCAGTGGAACCCCTACCTCCAGGTCGCGAACGCGTACAACAGGCAGAACGTGTTTATCTACGTCTTCGATTACGGGTCCCGGCCGGCAACTCGCGCAGGGGCTTCCCAGGTTCCGCTCTTTCCCACGTTTGGGATCGAATTCAAATGGTGATCTCACGTCACGTTTTTTGGGCGCTTGCCCTATGTCTCACTCTATCGGCGTGCGAGCTGGATGAGATTACAGCCCCCGTTGTTCAGCCGACGGTTGTGGTGCACGGAGTGATCAACGTCGGTGAACCAATGCAGTTTGTCATCCTCGAGCAATCTCTCACGGGGCGTTCCTCCCTTCACTATTCGTCTGGCCCGGTGCCTCCGGCTCCCGCAGGCGAAGGCATCCCGATTGAAGGTGCGTATGTGACACTCACCTATCACGGTGCCGGGGAGTGTTCACGGCGGACGGTGCGACTTCACGAACGGCCGCCGGTGGACCTAGGAGACATCGGGGTTGTGGCGAGCGGCACTTACACCACCAGCGAGTTGTGTGCCCTCGCTCCCGGGGACAGTGTCGAATTGCGGGTCGAAGCACTGAATGACAAGGTTGTGCGTGGAACAACGGTGATCCCGGGAACGCGATCCATCGACATCCATACGCGGAGTGAGCGGGGCGCGTATCTCACGGTCGATTACGGGGCCGATTCCGTCTGGGTCGACGTCGACCCCATCGTCGCCCGGGCGCTCGCATTCGAGTTGGCGCGGGACCCGAGCCGCACTCCGGACGGATACGGCGGCACACACTTCACGCTGGTCACCGACACGATGAGTATGGTGTTTGCCGGGGACCTGAGAACATTCGAGGACGAGGACGAAGGGGAGGCGGTGTTCAGGCCTGGTAGCTACATGACCCTGACCGTCGCGGTCGCCGATACGAACTACTACGACTTCGCGCGATCGTTCAGCAACCCGCTCACCGGCCGAGGCTTCATCAATCACCTGGAGGGCGGGATCGGAGTATTTGGCAGCGTGCTCACGAGCGAAGGCTACCTGCGCGTCACCGACGATCAGGACGATGAGCGCGAGGGACTTTACAGGATCAGCGGAACGTTGGACAGTGGTGGTGTGGACCTCGGGGACGTGGACGTCGTACTCGACCTGTTTTTGGAACCGGTGTTACGAGGCGGCGATTTCTCGGCGTTCGTCGACGGCACTTGGGCGAACACACCGATATCCACCAGTGCGGACGGATACTACAGATATACCTCGACAACAGCGCGTTCCGGGCTTGGGAACTTCGAAGCGAAATTCATGACGGTTTCCAACAGCAGACCGGTTTGGCACGTGGTATCCGGTGCACCCAGCAGTCCCAACAGTTCGTTTCGAGCGATCGTGACCTCCTCCTTCGAAGTCGAACGGTACTACTACCGTCACTTCACGGATACCGTGACAGTGGAGCGGGTCGTTGGGGCACCGGGTCCAGGGTAGCGGTTAACCTGGTGCTGGGCTGGGCAGTGTCTCCGGACGCGAAGTCATTCAAGTACCTCCTGCCTTCCCGTCAACGCATGCCCACAGGTGGGCCCCGAGGGAGCCCACCTGCGTGCAAACCGACCCAGTCCTACAACACCGTCGTGACGATGTTACTGGGTTCACCTTCGCCCGCCTTGTTGACGGCGATCACGTGATACACCAACGCCACGCCGCGTTCCTGCCCACTGATTAGCGCATGGGTTTCTACCGACATTCCTGCCTCGTCCCAAACCTCCTCAGTGTGGCGGCGACGCTGAATCCTGTACGCCGAAACTTTGCCGCCGTCGGGTGGTTGCTTCCATTCGAGTAGCAGCCAACCGGGGCCTTCACGCGGCGCGGACAGCGAACCGACCTGGCCCGGCGTCTGGAGCGAGTTCTTGGATGCTCGCCCACCCCAGCCGATTGTCTTGAGCTTGTCGTCATCAAAATCCGCCGTGTTCTCCGCGTAGCGGATATTGGACTTCAGGTCGGCGACCAGCTCCTCCAGGGCCTCGTCCTTTGCGGTGTACGAACGGGCAGCAACACCGCTTGCATCAACAGCCGCCTCCCGCGCGCTCACATACGTATCGAACCTGGTCCTCAGTTCGTCGGACGGTACCGGCGGTGCGGGAAAGAGTTCCTGGTTGGATGTAAGGCCACTGATCATGAACTGAGCCAGCTTGCCAATCTCACCTTCAGTGTTCGGAAACCTCATTGTGTTCTTCTCCAGTTGATAAGAAAAGTCGATTGCTACTGCTTGAGTGAGCTGGCCAAACTCAAACTCCCTCGGCCAGTTAAGGGAGCCCGAGTCGTGCTCCCGACATTCTGCCACGAACGACGGGGGAAAACGCGGAGAGCCGTCAGAAGGCCACGTCTGCGCGGGGGGCGATGCCATTCCGGCGGTGTCCTCACGGCTCATCCTGTATATGTGAAACGTCAAGTTGGCATCTTGACGTGAATTGTTGATGGTATGACGCATCGAACGATCGCTCGGACGCGTTGCCACCATTGGACGATGCGTCATGATGATGACATGAAAAGTCACAGCGGCGATATGAGGTGTTGCCTCCACTTGGCGAACCGTCGCTCTGACGGGACAACACGTCAGATCGACGAGATGATTCGTCGCAGGGACGTGAGGACGCATCACTCATATCGGATGACGCATTCCGGAGGCGAGAAGCAGTGTTATAACGTCGATATAGTGCGTGATAACGACGATATGACGCATTGTCTCGACGACTCGAACGCAAAGACAAACGTTGTAAAACGTTAACTGATAATGACTTATGCCGAGTGGGGAGTGAGAAGGCATCGTCACAAGGGAGGGGGTGGTTGTCGAGCTTCGCGAGCGAACATCTCTTTCCGCTCTGGAGCGTTCCTCTACACAGCTCCGCCGCCAGCGTCTCCATCGCGCGTCGTGAGTAGTCGTTTTTCAGTGCCATGTCGTGGCTCCAATTAATGCGAAGCCACACTATAGCATCGGAGTATCAACAGACTATCAACAAATATCGGTCGATCATCAAAAATGACCCCGAAAAGCCTCAACAATGAGTGTTAAGGTGTTGAATTTGAACGTGTTGATACTTGTGAAGCTGTTGAGAGTTGGCTGGGGTTGCCAACTGTGGTGATGGGCAGTTTCTAAGGGGATGGGGGAGGTGCACGGGGTCGTGCAGGGCGGTGGGGTAGCAGAGTTCCAGGGGCTGAATTCGGTGGGCCTGCAGGCCGTGGTTCAAGGCGCTGTGGCTTGTCGTGGGGTTGGATCGGGTTCACCCGCGAGGGATTTTAAGTATGGTTTTCGCTTTGGAACTTTCGTGGGAATCCGTTGCCATTCGTATGAAAGCTCATACCAGACAAGCGGTTATGCGGCTGATACGCTCTCCTGCCAATTGACGTCACAACGAATAATTACGCTGAGACCGCTACAGAAACCGCTACAGCCTTTTCCAGCAGAAAACGAGGACCCGAATCGGCATGAGGGATTTGTTGCAGAGCACGCCGAGGCCGCGTAGCAATCGCAGGTGCACCCCTGACACGCGGATTATGATTCCGTTCGTGATACGGACTCATATGTGCCGATACGTGCTCATTCGCCCGTATACGTTGGATTTCTCCGGCGTATCGATACGTATGGACACCAACCAATACGTATGAACACGCATGAGCCACCCACAGTCTGACCCACAGTGGGATAGCGCACCGCCCGGTTCTACACCGGGCAGTGCGAATCTTATGGCTCTACCTAGCTGGGATGAGCGTGTACCGCCGTTCAGCGTTCGGCAGCCACGGGTACACAAATGTCAAGTGCAGCATGCCTTCCATCGCTTGGTACGTGAGGTTAAGCGAGATACCCGACATGATGTTGGGGTGCTTGGCGACTATCGGTTGAATCGTGAGCGTCGAACCCGAAATCTCGTATGTGCCAGAGTGTGCCGAGAAGGTGCTCCAAGCGGCCAGTCTTTCGTCGTCCGTCGGCGCAAGGCTGCCAATTACCGGCGCATCCCCTGCGAACAGTTCTCTTGGCTCGCCCCCCCGAACTCGCATAACGCTGTAGTGACGTTCGGTGAAGAAGTAGAGACTAGGCGGATTGGTGATTGTGTAGCTCGTGTCAGGCGATGTAACGGACACCTCACTGACCTCCCACACGCCCACCAGAGGATTGGCAACTTCGGTTACTTCTGGCTGACACGCCGCCAGCACGGTCAGGGCGAATACTGCAAAGATGAATCGGCGCATAACATCCTCCATTGCTGGTCCGCTGCACCACCCGGCCCCCACCGGGCGGTGTGACTCAGTCCGGTTATGGAGTGCGGTTACATCCCGCCAGTGGGTTCCAGCGCGACAATAGTCGTCGTGCGGGCGACTGCATTGTCCCACTCATCAAAGACCGCCGCACTCTGTTCGCCCAGCCGGTCCATGAGCAGTGCCAGGAAGTTGGCGTATGCCGGAGTCATCTCCCACTCCATTGCTGCCGGGCCTTCAGGAACGGGGACTATGGACGTGAAATGCCATTCACCGGTTATATGTCGGAGGCACCTGAATCCTGGCCACGCTTCTCTTGCGGCAGGTATGATGTGATCGAACAAGAGGGTCATAGCGGTGTCCACGCCAGCTTCTGTGAACTTCCAGTGGGATACTTGGAACCACTCGACATCGGTCCACTTCTGGGCAGTGGGTAGTTCCTGAGCGGAGGAGTGAACAGAGGCGACAAGGACAAGTGCAAGCACGATTGGAATGACGCGACGCATGACGTTCTCCTTTGGAGGGACGGATTAGACGCAGTCGATGAACTTCGCTCCCGTCGTCGGGCGGGCGTCTACTGCGGCGTCACACTGCGGCGTCTACTGCGGCGTCAGTCAGGCG
>JBDGYW010000212.1:0-14958 GCA_039588935.1 Gemmatimonadota bacterium
TCGACATTCACGAATCGTATGCTCATGGCACCGAGTATATCGGATGACGAAGAACGAGTGCAACCACCACTAACTCAACAAAGCACCGCCTCGTTAAGTCCGACAGACTGCTAAGTTGAGTTATTCCAACGTTTTAGATAATAGCGGAGGAGGGACTCGAACCCCCGACACGCGGATTATGATTCCGCTGCTCTAACCAGCTGAGCTACTCCGCCACGTCCCGGGCAGTTGGATTGCCCGGGGCCATATATTTTAATCGGTACCGGCCTCCCCGTCACCTCTCTACCGGCTCGATCCTGTAGACAATCTCCCCGTCCCGAATCATCCCGAACCGCTCCCGCGCGACCCGCTCCTGTGTCCTCCGATCCGTCTCCAGCGACTCGGCGTACGCGCGCAGGCTGTCGATCTCCAAACGCAGTTCCTCGATAGCCACCTGCTCTTCACGAACCTGGCGTTTCAGCTTCCACCAGTCGATCGCGCGGTACTCGCCCCCGAAGAGGCCGAAGGCGACCCCTCCAATCAGGAAGATCGCAGCTATTACGCGTCCAGTTCTCACAAGCCGTACACATCCGGTCCGGGGTACATGCCCAGGTCATCCAGCTCTTCTGCAATGCGGAGCAATCGATTGTACTTGCAGATTCGGTCGGTGCGGGAGGCGCTTCCGGTCTTGATCTGCCCTGCGCCGGTGGCCACCGCGAGGTCGGCAATGAAGGTGTCTTCGGTCTCACCGGATCGATGGGATATGACCGTCCCGTATTGATTGCTACGTGCCAGGTCTATACACTGCAGCGTCTCGGTCAACGTACCGATCTGGTTCACCTTGATGAGAACCGCGTTCGCCACATTCTCTTCGATTCCCCGTGCCACCCGTTCCACATTCGTGACGAACAGGTCGTCGCCCACCAGCTGCACTCGGTCACCCAACGCATCGTTCTGCGCAGCCCAGCCCTCCCAATCATCCTCCGCCAAGCCATCTTCGATCGATACGATGGGGTACTTGTCAATCCATGACTCGTAGAGTTTGATCAGGTCGCCTGCCGAGTGACGCGAGCCGTCGCTCTTCCTGAAGACATACTCGCCGTCTTCATAGAATTCGCTGGCAGCAACGTCCATCGCTATACAGATGTCGTCACCGGGCTTGTACCCCGCCTTGTCGATGGCCGCCAAAATCGCCTCCAAAGCGGCTTCGTTGGACGGCAACATGGGAGCGAACCCGCCCTCATCTCCGACAGCCGTCGAGAGCCCCTGATCGGACAACACCTTCTTCAACGAGTGAAATACTTCCACTCCCATGCGAAGGGCATCGGGAAACTCCTCGGCGCCAACCGGCACAACCATGAACTCCTGCGCATCTATGTTGTTCGACGCGTGTGCGCCACCGTTCAGGATGTTCATCATGGGCACCGGCAGTACCATCGCGAGAGGGCCTCCGAGGTATCGATACAGTGGAAGCCCGACCTCCAACGCGGCGGCCCTGGCCGTCGCAAGCGACACCGCCAAGATCGCGTTCGCGCCAAGCTGGCTCTTGTTCTCCGTACCGTCCAGGTCCAGCATCGCGACGTCCACCACAACCTGCTCTGTCGCATCCAGACCCTCGATCTCCGGACCGATTTTCTCATTGACATTCCGCACCGCATCCCGGACTCCCTTGCCCATGTAACGGTTTTCCTCGCCGTCACGCAATTCGACTGCTTCGTGCTCTCCGGTCGATGCACCGCTCGGCACCGCCGCGCGTCCCATGGCACCGCCAGCAAGATGAACGTCCACCTCGACCGTCGGATTGCCACGCGAATCCAATATCTCACGCGCCATAACATCGATGATCGTACTCATGAGCATCAGCTCCTATTCCGAGTCACGTTTTGCGTCAACGCAAAACCCCTCTATGACACGTTGGGTCTTCTTCAACAGATCTTTGCGATCCTCATAGTCCATCCCGGCGGTCGGGATTGGCTCTCCAAAGTAGAGCGTAACGGGGTGCGGATGTATGCGCCATTCACCCTTTGGGAGAATCCCGAATGTGTGAGCGCAATACACCGGAAGCACGGGCACCTGGGCTGCAATGGCGAGCACGAAAGGCCCCTTCTTGAACGGCAGCAGGTTGCCGGTGCGGCTCCTCGTACCCTCGCCAAATACGAGAGCACTCACACCGCCTTTTACGATTTCAGCGG
The DNA here is from genome assembly GCA_039588935.1 of Gemmatimonadota bacterium. Taxonomy (GTDB): domain Bacteria; phylum Gemmatimonadota; class Gemmatimonadetes; order Gemmatimonadales; family GWC2-71-9; genus JBDGYW01. The sequence continues at coordinate 2,172 of JBDGYW010000212.1, forward strand.
CCTTCTGATAGGAACCGAATGCCGACTGCCGTCGTTGCCTATCGATATAGATGTGACCGGCGGCTTTGAGAGATCCAGCCATTATCGGGATCTTCTTGAGCTCACGCTTCGCTACGAACCTGAAAGTGCCCGGAAGCGTTGCCCCCAGAGTCAGTATGTCGAAGAAAGACTGGTGATTCGCCACGTACACGACTGGCTTTTCAGTCGGGATATTGGCGAGCCCCTTCGTGTGGACTTCGATACCTGACCATTTGAGAACATTGCGTGACCAGCGGCGACACGACTCGTCGTAGACACCACCTGGCCTCTGCTTGACACCAAGTGCAGCCGCGATCATGACCTTGAAGCCGTACCAGGACGTGAACACCGTGATAGCAACCAGATACAACACCTGACGAAATATCATGATTCAAAGTGGCGAAAACCGCCGTCTAGTTTCATGGGTACCCCAGCGTTCAACACACGCACACCGGCCCCTTCCTCGATATGGCCAATTCCGGTCAAAGGGAGGCCGAACGTCTTCTCGAAATCAGTCCCGATTTCGACACCGGTATCAGGCGGAAGAACCACCAACAACTCGAAGTCCTCTCCGCCGAGTAGGGCTGCTTCCAGCTCCGCGGCAGGGTGAACCGGCACTCTGGCCGACTCGATCTCACATGCCTTTGCTGACGCAGCAGCAAGCTGCCCTGCATCAGCTACAAGCCCGTCGCTGAGATCAATAAGAGCCTTGGCGCCGTTTTCGCGCAACCACCAAGCCTCGGCAATGCGCGGTTGCGGTTTGACGAACCGAGCGCGCGCCGACTCGTCCGGCTCTTCGCCCCGCCCCAAGGCTTCTATGGCCGTCGCCGGCCCCCCCAAGCGTCCGGTCACCCACAGGGTGTCTCCGGCAGTCGCACCATTCCTGAGCAAAGGCGTTGTCACTCGTCCTACTACGACGACATCGACCACGACCCGGTCGCTGCGCACGAGGTCTCCTCCCCAGATGACAGCCCCAACCGATTCCGCCACGTCCCCAATACCATCCATGAGCAGCACGCAGGAGTCGTCTGGCCAATCAGGCGGCACGCCCAAGCTGACCAACACTCCGAGAGGTTCCGCCCCCACGGCCGCAAGGTCCGACAGAGCCGCGGCCCCGGCTCTCCATCCAGTCTCACCGGGCGAAAGCCAGTCGGCACGAAAATGCGTTCCCTCCACAGCCATATCTGTCGATATCGCTAGTCGCTCGTTTCCAACCTCCACTATGGCACAATCATCTCCGCCGCCGGCCGCCCGTTCGCCCAGCGCCTGCCAAATCCCGCGGACTCGGTCGAATTCCGGGCCTTCCCCGAGCGGAGAGAGTCTGGGGAACATGAACGGATCAGCGGGGAACCGGAAATGGGGCCCGAGAAGTGGGGTACGAGCAACGTACGCCCTTCGGAAGTGTCATACCAGTCTCGGGGCTTCGAGTTCAAGCAGTACCGGAGGCTCGGGCGCGGGTAGGTTGGCGAGCACCCTCCAGAGTTGCTGAGCAGCGTCGGCTACGTCCCCCGGTCGGGTTGCTCTCGCCGTATGCTTTTCGGAAGCCAACTCCGCCGAACGGCCGAGCGCATGCGCACCAAGTGCCGCCGCATCCATAGGCTCCAGGCCTCGTGCCAGAAAGGCGGCTATGAAACCGGCCAGGAGGTCACCGCTGCCACCGGTGGCAAGTGAAGGGTTGCCGGAGGCCGCGACTCGCGATGGTGAACCCTCCTGCGCAATGACTGTTGGGATGCCCTTCAGCAGAACAACAGGAGCGGGAGAAGTGGGAGAATCGCGAGTGGTATTGTCGGCATGAGCGGTATGGGCGGCATGTTCCGCAGCGGCAAACCGGTCAGATTCCAATGCGTCGCGAAGCTCCGGAAACAGGGCGCCGAACTCACCTGCGTGGGGTGTGAGAATGCGGGCCGCCTTCCCTGTGCTGAGCACGTCGAGACCAACCTGGAGCGCATCCGCGTCGATGACCGCCCGCCTCTCGGTCCTTTCGAGAATCGCGCGTACGAATTGCGTGCGCGCATCACCGCGCCCCAATCCGGGGCCGACCACGATAGCGTCGGCCCATTCGAGCGCTTCCTCGAGATCCGGATCGATGTCGGGACCGAGCTTCGTCGATACGGTTAGTGCGTCCGGCAGGGTCTCCTGGGCCGCTTGGATCGTTACGTCATTTGCGGCGATCTTGACGAGGCCGGCGCCGGCCACGAACGCCGTACGGGCGGCAAAGATGGCTGCGCCTGCCATCCCCTTGTCACCCCCAACCACCAGAACGCGGCCGCGATCGCCCTTGTGCATTTCACCAAAGAACCGCGGCAACAGGTCGGCGGCCCAGCGATCATCCACGAGCGTCGGCCACGCAGGATCACGCGGAGAAAACCCCATTTCCACCACCACGACCTTCCCGCACCACGACCGTTCCAGCAGGTGTCCGCGGCGCGCGCCTCCAAACGTTACCGTGAGGTCCGCACGGACGGGGCCTTCCGCGTTCCCGCTCGAGAGATCGAGACCCGTTGGACCGTCGACCGCAACGATCGGGGCACCGAAGTCCATCAGTCGGTCCGCGAGCGCCCCAATGGCACCGCGCGGCCGGCCCGAGGCTCCGGTTCCCAAAAGGGCATCGACCGCTACTCCGCATTGCGGCCAGTCTCCTTCCGGCCCGAGGGACACCACACCCGCGTCGAGCGCGAGTTTCCTGTTGGCTTCGCAGTCTTCGGAGCGACTCCGCGACTCGTCGGCCACAAAGGTGAGAACGCCAACCGCATGCAGCGCGCGCGCCACCACCCATCCGTCGCCCCCGTTATTGCCGTGACCCGCAGCGATGACGACTCCGGAGCCGAGTATAGGCCCGAATTCGCGCGCAATCACGTGCGCCGTGGCGCGGCCGGCTGATTCCATGAGAACGCGGCTGGGAATGTTGGCCTTTTCGCGTGCAGCCTCATCCCAACTCGCTGCCTGCGCGGCGTCGAGAACAGGTATTCTGGTCATCGCGGAGCCGGATTGGAGCCCTTACCGTTTCGTCGGGGGGTGGCGTTCACCAACCGACTTCGGTATCCGGATACTTAAAAGGACTCCAAACCCTACTTGAAGCTCTGTCCGATCGCCCTACCAAGCGAGATCTCGCCATTGTCGATTCTGATGTTGAATCCACAATCCGGATTGTCACATACCCATGCTTTGTAGGTGATTGGTGCCCCATCACGACCGTAGTCGGAGAGCGGCAATAAGACGCCTTTGTTGCACTTCTGACAGGTGGGAAACTCCCGAACGTCCATGATGCATCCCCTCTTCCCGAAACTGTGTCCTACTGTTCAAACGCTCCCGCCCGCCGGACTAACTCCGGCCCACGGGTACTCTTCCTCAAAGGCCGCTTCGAAGTCGTACACCGACTCGAAATCTTGGATACTATCGCCGTCATTGGGCATCAACAGGCCAACCTCAATCAAAACGAACACGATCCGCCCAATATCTTCGGTCGAACCAATACCCCAATGGGAGAGAACGGTCCGGGAAGTGAGGCCGAACTGTTCGCGCGCCAGGTCCCTGCAGGCCCAAGCCAACTCGCTGCCTGAGATATGACCGCGCTCCGTCCGCCGCTGCTGGCAGTACTCCAGCGCGGCAAGTACGAACAGATACGCCCGGTCGTCGTAGCTCTCGTCGACCGCGCGTATGCGCTCCAGAATCCCTTCCGCCATATGAATATCGAACACGCTAGAAAAGTGGGATACTCGCTCAAATCGAGCAAGGGCCTTGTTCGAATGTCTATGCCTCCGAGAGGCCCCGACTGATCACGATTCGCTGAACCTCGCTGGTGCCTTCATAGATCTCAGTGCCGTTTCTGTGGCGAACAGCTTTGCCATTGCGGCCTTCTCGGTCACACGCATACCAGCCGCTTTCTCACGGGCAGCCTCGTGCACCAGTGCTCGAGCCGCAGTCACCCTCGTGGCCATATCGGCCAACTTGAACCCAAGTCCCTGGAAATCCCTGATCGGCCTGCCAAACTGCTTGCGCTCGCCGCTGTATACGATTGAGTGCTCCAGGGCCGCGCGGGCAATGCCAACAGATTGTGCTGCTATGCCCATCCTGCCTTGATCCAGGGCTTCGAGTGCGTAGGACAACCCCTTGCCTTCCTCACCAATGAGATGTTCGGGACCCAACCGTACGTCGTTCAATATGATCGTCACGGTGGGGGATGCTCGCAGACCCATCTTGTCTTCGGGTTTGCCGATTTCGAATCCGTCAACGTCCCGCGGGATGAGGAACGTCGAAACACCACGCGAGCCCAGCCGATCGTCTGGTGTATCGGTGCGCATCATCGTAACACACAGTTCGGCGTGGTTTCCGTTGCTTACCCACGCTTTCTCGCCGCTCAACACCCAGTCGGAACCGTCGCGAACAGCCTGTGCTCGAAGACTGCTTACATCCGAACCCGCATCGGCTTCAGATATGGAGAAAGCCGCCAGGATTTCACCTCTTCCCATGCCCCGAAGCCACCTGTCCTTCTGTCCGTCGGTCCCATAACGACGCAGCATGTGCACCGGCATCGAGTTGTACACCGACAAAGCAATAGCTATACCGGCGTCCGCTGCCGCTATCTCCTCGATCACCATCAGGTAGGTGAGCGGGTCCAGGTCGAGCCCGTCGAAATCTTCCGGAACGGTGAGCCCGTAAAAGCCGAGTTGGCCGAGTCTTTTGTAGACATCGAACGGACACGTCTTCGTACGGTCCCACTCACCTGCGAACGGAGCGATCTCCTGCTGCGCGAAATCCCGGGCTAACGCGACAATCTCTCTGCGTTGCTCTTCGACCGCCTCCAGATCAGGCGGAGTAGTCATAGAATCCGCGGCCACTCTTTCGACCAAGGTATCCGGCAGCGACCATCTTCCTCAGCAGGGGACAGGCTCGGTATTTGGGATCGCCGAGTCCGTCGTGCATGACCTCCATGATCGAAAGACAGACGTCGAGGCCGATGAGGTCGGCCAGCGTGAGCGGCCCCATCGGATGCGCCAAACCGAGTTTGGCGACCGTATCCACTGCCTCGGCGGTCGCTACGGACTCCATTACACAGTATGCCGCTTCGTTAATGAGAGGCATCAGGATCCTGTTGGCCACGAATCCGGGGTAGTCATTGACCTCTACGGGCGTCTTCCCAAGCGCTTCCGACGTTTCCACAACGGTCTTCATCGTTTCGTCCGACGTGCCCATGCCTCGAATCACCTCGACCAGCTTCATCATCGGCACCGGGTTCATGAAATGCATGCCGATGACTTTGTCCGGACGCTTCGTATGGGCCGCGATCTCAGTTATCGAGATGGACGAGGTGTTGGTTGCTAGGATCGTGTCTTCCGACGTCATCGCGTCGAGTTTCTCGAACAGATCGAACTTGATTTCAGCCGACTCGCTCGCCGCTTCGATCACGAGATCCGCACCAACTGCAGCATCGAGATCGATCTCCGTCTTGATCAGCGCCAGTGCCGCATCACGGTCGGCCTCGGTGATTTTCTCCTTCTTGACCTGTCGATCCAAGTTCTTCGTGATCGTGGCAATCGCCTTGTCGAGCTGCGCCGGCACGAGATCGATCAACGTCACTTCCCAGCCGCAACCTGCAAACACATGGGCAATACCGTTGCCCATGGTGCCTGAGCCTATCACTGATACCTTTTTCACTTTGACTTGTCCTCTCTGAGGTTCTCCTTCAAAAGCAGCCATACCAGCACCGCTATCATGGCAATTGTGCTAACCAATCCACCTTCCGGTCCAAAACTACCTCCGGTGAGCCAAGCGCGGCCACCGGTAGAGAATTCGACGATTGGCATGTCGAAATCCACACCGCTCACCGGAGCATCCGCTACGATCCCAAGCCCACCGTTCCAACCCACATGGAGCCCCCAAGCTGCGGCAAGACCACCAGCCCCAAAAAACGCAACACTCAACACCAACGCCGCAATCCCAATGTTAACCAGTCCGAGCGCCGACGTGCCCGGGTTCATCGCGTGGGCCAGCATGAAGACAGTAGCCATCGCCAGGCTCGCCCACACCCTGCCGACCGTCAGAGCGAGCCGAGAAATCGGGTAACCGCGAAATAACATCTCCTCCGTCAATGCCGCTGCCAGCAGCACGACCCCGACCGTTGCCGCCGATATCACGTATGAGTTGAGCGGCTCGTCGGCGATCGAGATGCGTGCGCCTCCCGCTACGACAGCCAACACAACCGCCGCGCATGCCATCGCCACACCCACAAGCGCTCCCACGCCAAACCCTCGAATGTTCTGGCCAACCGACCGGAACCCGAACATCTGCACGTTCGCCCAACCCAGTCCGACGAACAGAGAACTCGCCGCAACGGCCCCGACGAACAGGACGCACGTTTGGAGCACGATGCCCGTATGCCCGTCCCACCAATGCAGCGGCACCACCACTGAGGCGGCGAACACTGGGACAGCCGCCACCGAGTAGAAGGCAAGAACCGCAGCAATCGCCGCGAGGCTATCCCGCATGGGCTGTCAACAGAACCGGCGCGTCCGAAATCGGAGCGCACCGGTGTTTGCGCTGTCATTCAAGGTCGCGTTTCCTCAGCCGGTCAGCCGCGCTCCACGCTCAGCGCCACTGCACCACCACCGCCAAGACAGAGTGTAGCCAGACCAGTCTTGGCATCACGGTCCTTCATCGCGTAGAGCAATGTCGTGAAGACACGCGCGCCACTTGCCCCAATCGGATGACCGATTGCAACGGCTCCGCCATTCACATTCACGCGATCCCAATCCCAACCCAATTCGTTTCCGTCCGCCAGCGCTTGAACGGCAAACGCCTCGTTGGCTTCGATCAGATCAAAGTAGTCGAGCGGCACATCCAATTTCTTCATCATGTTCTGCACAGCAAAGATCGGCGCGAAGAACAGATCCTGTGGTTCTACGTTGCCAGTGGTGTACCCGGTGACCCGAGCCAGCACATCCAAACCGCGCTCCTCGGCGAATGCCTCCGACGTCACCACTACCGCACTCGCTCCATCATTGATCGTAGACGCATTACCGGCAGTGACCGTTCCTTCCTTGGCGAACGCGGGCCGGAGCTTGGCCAAGGATTCGACCGTGGTGCCAGCTCTGGGGCCTTCGTCCGTGTCGACGACTGTGACCTTGCCTTTTCGGCCGGGCACCTCGACCGGCACAATCTCTTCGGCGAATTTGCCGGATTCTATTGCCGCAACCGCCTTCGCCTGACTGTTGCATGCAAACTCGTCTTGCTGCTCACGGGTTACACCGGCTTTCTCAGCCGTATACTCGGCGTGCGTGCCCATGACACCATTGCCGAACGAGCACCACAATCCGTCGAACTGAAGGCCGTCCACCAGTTTCTGGTCCCCGTATTTGACGCCACCACGCATGCCGTACACGTAGTGTGGCGCGTTGGACATCGACTCCATGCCGCCCGCCACGACACACTGGGCATCGCCGGCTTTGACAGCCTGGGCGGCCAACATGACCGACCTGAGACCTGAGCCACAAACCATGTTGATCGTGAGCGCGGGCACCTCAGCCGGAATCCCTCCGGCTATGGCGGCTTGGCGCGCAGGGGCCTGTCCGACTCCGCCCTGCAAGACAATGCCCATGATCACTTCGTCAATGTCGTTTCCCTCTACTCCAGCACGTTTCACCGCTTCACGGATCGCGATCCCACCCAGCGCAGGAGCTTTGAGTGGCGCTAACCCGCCTAGATACCCGCCCACAGGCGTACGTGTGGCGCTCACGATGACTGGCGTCACTTCCTTACTAGATGTTGTCATGAGATTGGGCTCTCGTTAGTAGCGAGTTGGATAGCGACTTGCCGAGTGAATCCCCCGGCGAGTGGACTTGAAAAAAGCTACATCACAGTACAGTGCCTCTCAAGCGGATCAGACAGGAGTAAGACTTCTGCTGTTAATCTGCTCCAGCACCCGCGCTTGGAAGTCGTCGACCGACATCACCTGCTGTTTCTTTCCGGCCCCACGAACTCTCACAGCAACCGTGCCTTCCTCGACTTCGCGCTTACCGACAACGGCCATGTAGGGCACCTTCATCACCTCGGACTCGCGGATCCGGTAGTTGAGCGTGTCGTTCCGATCGTCCACCATGGAGCGAATACCGGCATCACGTAACTGCTTGTGTAGGGCGTGCGCGGCCTCAGCCTGGTCTTCGGCGATCGGAAGCACGGCTACCTGGTCGGGCGAAAGCCAGGTTGGGAACGCACCGGCGAAGTGCTCGATCAGGCATCCCACGAACCGTTCCATCGTCCCGAGGATCGCTCGATGTATCATCACGGGACGGTGCGGCTTGTTGTCCGCGCCGGTATACTCGAGTTCGAAGCGCTCGGGAAGCTGGTAATCGAGTTGGATGGTCGTACCCTGCCACTCGCGGCCGATCGCATCCTTCAACTTGATATCGATTTTCGGACCGTAGAACGCTCCTCCACCCTCGTCGAGGCCGTAGGTGGCATCCATTCTTTCGAGCGCTCGTTTCAAGGCTCCCTCAGCGTGATCCCACATCGCGTCATCACCGATCTTCTTCTCGGGACGCGTTGACAAGTCGATGCGGTACTCAAACCCGAACGTGCGATTCAGCACATAGTCCGTCAGGTCCATGAGATCGAAGATTTCATCCTCGATCTGGTCTTCGGTAACGAAAATGTGGGCGTCGTCCATCGTGAGCATGCGAACCCGCAGCAAGCCGTGCAGCGTTCCCGACAACTCGTTGCGATATACGTTCGCGACTTCCGAAAGTCGCAGCGGCAACTCTCGATACGACCGCTGTCGTGACGCGAATATGAGCGTGTGAACCGGACAGTTCATCGGCTTCACTTGATACATCACATCATCCGGTTCTCCCTCGCATGCTGCCATCGACGGGAACTGGTGTTCTTCGTACAACGGAAGGTGACCCGACCGTACAAAAAGCTGCCGTCGGGTCACGTGCGGTGTGTATACCAGATCGTAGTCGCGGCGTAGCAGCTCATCTTCTATGTACCGGCGCAGCTCGTGCTGAATGATGGCGCCCTTGGGATGCCACAGCACCATCCCCGGACCGATATCGTCATGGACACTGAATAGATCGAGCTGCTTGCCGAGTTTGCGGTGGTCTCGCTTCTCTGCTTCTTCCAACCGCCGCAGATAATCGTCGAGATCGGCCTTCTTGAACCAGGCGGTCCCATAAATGCGCTGGAGCATCTGGCGAGACGAGTCGCCACGCCAATATGCACCCGCAGCGTGCAGCAGCTTGAAGTGCTTGATCTGTTTGGTGGTCCTCACGTGCGGGCCGCGGCACAGATCCACAAACGGCCCGTCCGAGTAGACGGTGATGGTTTCGTCATCCCCGAGTTCCTCGAGGCGTTCGAGTTTCAAGGGATCGTCGCTGAACCGCTCGCGAGCTTCCTCCAGACCGACCTCCTCCCGTACGAACGGATGTGACGCCGTCGCGATCTCGCGCATCTTCATTTCGATCTTCTCTAGATCATCGGGAGTGAACGGAGTCTGCACCTCGAAGTCGTAGTAGAAACCGTCCTCAATGGCTGGACCGAAGCCGATCTTCGCCTCTGGAAACAGCTCACGCACGGCGGTCGCCAAGAGATGGGCCGTGGAGTGACGCAGAGCCTCCAGCGCTGCAGGACTCTTTTCAGTGAGGATCTCGATGGCAGCGTCGTCCTGAATTGGGCGGTTGAGATCCCACACATCGCCGTTCACCACTGCCGCAATCGCAGAACGTGCGAGCCCTGCGCTGATGTCTTCAGCAACAGCACTGGCGGTGGCCCCGACAGGCATCTCCTTGACCGACCCGTCGGGTAATGAAATCCTGACGGTTTGTTTCATGATGTAGTCGCCGTGATTGTTTTCTGGATAGCTCGAAGTACCGGATCGACGTGGGAAGACCACGCTGCGCTCCCGTCAAAAGGAACCGCGGTGAATAGTGCCGAGAGGTCGAAGGCCGGACATCCGTCCGGCATGGCAGAAAATGTGACGTTCACGTTTCGGTATACCCATGCTTCTTTGCGTGTCGTATAATTGTAGCATGGGCACTCTTTCGGTGCCACGGGAGGCAAATTGGTTCATATCGACGGCGAAGACAGAAACATCACGGGTATTGCCCTTTCGGCCGCACTGGGCTTCGGCCTTGGTGTGATCGGTGGGCTGTTGCTGCGCGACTTCGTGGGGGGGATTGATACGGAGCCTGTGAAAGAGGCGGTCCGTCGGCTGAGCGGCCCACACACAGAACCCAAGGATGACCACAGCGCTATCGAGGACGCCGTGATCCAGGCGTGGGAAGACGACCCTGACCTACGCCCTCTGGCACTCGCCGTCGAGGCACTCGGCGACGGAATTGTCGAGATCACGGGAACGGCCTCGAGCCAGATGACGCGCCAGTTGGCCGCCGACGTTGCACGCAGTGTGCAAGGGGCCGACGTTGTGTTGAACCGCATCCATATCGAGGGAAACGGTGGCGAAGCCTCCGAGCCGAAACTCGTTCACGAAAGCGGCTGAGACCATTCAGCCCTGGACTCCCATTTCATGACACTAGCACCGCAATACGATCCCCTGGCGATCGAGTCAGGCATATATAAGCGTTGGCTGGACGCCGGTGTGTTCACCGCAACGGCGGAATCCGACGGCGACCCTTATGTGATCGTTATCCCTCCGCCCAACGTGACCGACGTGCTGCACTCAGGCCACGGTCTCAACAACACTCTGCAAGATGTTCTGATCCGCTACGAACGCATGCGCGGTCGCGAAGCGGTCTGGCTGCCGGGAACCGATCATGCCGGCATAGCCACGCAGAATGTGGTAGAGCGTGCACTCGCCCAAGAAGGCAAGTCACGACACGACCTCGGTAGGGAAAAGTTCGTTGAGCGTGTCTGGGAACATGTCGGGAAAACCGGCAACACCATCCTGGAACAGCTCAAGGCGATCGGGTGCTCGTGCGATTGGTCTCGTACCCGATTCACCTTTGATGACGACTATTCGCATGCGGTGCGCAGAGTTTTCGTCGACTTGCATGATGCAGGCCTGGTGTATCGTGGACAGAGGGTAATTCACTGGTGCCCGCGCTGTCACACATCGCTTTCGGACGAAGAAGCGGAGTTCAAGGAGAAGGATGGCCATCTTTACTACATTGCCTATGAAGTGACCAACCGGACGGAGGGGGGCCCGAAAGAAGCGCTGGTTGCCACGACGCGACCTGAGACGATGTTCGGCGATGTTTGTCTCGTTCTACACCCCGAAGACGATCGCCGGGAGGCCTACGAGGGGAGTACCGTGAGGATCCCGCTCACGGGTCTTGAGATACCAGTTCGAACCAGCAACGCCGTAGAGCGGGACTTTGGCACCGGAATGCTGAAAGTGACGCCGGCTCACGACGCTAACGATTTCGACATCGCCGAGGAGTTGGGAGGTTTCGATCGCCCCGTGATCATCGGGGAGGACGCGAAGATGATGGATGTTGGTCGCGTTCCCGAGGTTCTACGCGGTATGGATCGCTTCGATGCCCGCAAAGAGATCGTCGAACAATTGAAGGTGAGCGAACAGCTCCTGCAAGTCGAGCAATACGAGCACGCGCTTCGCTACTGCTATCGGTGCCGCACTGCGGTTGAACCGCTGCTGTCAAACCAGTGGTTTGTCCGCATGAAGCCGCTCGCTGAACCCGCGCTCGAAGCCCACCGGACCGGCCGCCTGAAGTTCGTGCCCGAACGATGGGGCAAGGTGTACGAGCACTGGATGACGAACATCCGCGACTGGAACATCTCGCGACAGTTGTGGTGGGGACACCGCATTCCGGCCTGGTTCTGTGAAGCTTCGGATTGCGACCACATAACTGTCACCCTGAACGAGCCGGATGGGTGTGGAAAATGCGGCGGTTCCGTGCGCCAGGACGAGGACGTACTCGACACCTGGTTTTCGTCGTGGCTGTGGCCGTTCGCGACGTTCGGTTGGCCAGAGGATACCGCGGATCTCGATAGATTCTATCCGGGGCACACTCTCGTAACGGCGCCTGACATCATCTTCTTCTGGGTCGCTCGGATGGTCATGGCCGGGTACCACTTCATGGGAGACACTCCGTTCGAAACGGTCTATCTGAACGGTGTCGTCCGTGATCCGCAGCACCGAGCGTTCTCGAAATCGCTGGGCAATGGTATCGATCCCCTAGACGTCGTGAACCTATACGGCGCCGATGCGTTGAGATTCACGCTGGTGGCTGGCGCAGCCGCCGGTACCGACATCATCATGGACAGGAACGACCTGGAAAGCACATTTGCCGCCGGCCGCCATTTTGCCAACAAATGCTGGAACATCGGTCGGTTCATCGTTTCCAACTTGGAGGGCCCCACAGCGTCAATGAGCGAACTCCGCGAGAACGAGCTCGAACTCGCAGATCGCTGGATTTTGTCGCGGTGCCAAAGTACCATCGCCACCGTGACAGACGCACTCAACCGGTTCCGGCTCAATGATGCCGTCAACGACGCATACCATTTCATCTGGGACGATCTGGCCGATTGGTATATCGAGCAGGTGAAACCGCGGCTCTACGGCACCGCGCCGGGAGGTGCCGTTGCGCGCGCCGTTCTTTGTCACGTCTTCGAAACAGCATTGAAGCTGCTCCACCCGATAACTCCGTTCCTGACCGAGGAACTGTGGAGCCACCTGGCGGGAGAACGTGAGGCCCTGCTTGCGGTTTCAGCTTGGCCGGAAGCTGACGAAAGTCTCGTGGATGCGAATGCCGAGGACTTCTTCGCGCGCGTGCAAGCAGCCATCTCGGCAATAAGG
>JBDGYW010000213.1:0-13690 GCA_039588935.1 Gemmatimonadota bacterium
AGGATCAGCGCTTCCACCGCGAGCACGAGGTTCAGTGACAGTGCCTCGAACGCGGAGAAGAACCCGAGAGTAACGAGAATGGCACCGACGGCTGAATAGAAGACATAGTCGTCGTTGCCCAGGGTCTTCAGATAACGACCGTGAGCCTCTTGCACCGCTGCCAGCACAAAGAAGAACCAGTGGATGTCGGTGAAGTACACGCCTGTGGCAACGTAAAGATAGGCTACCACCGAGAAGAACAGTGTCACGTTTACCGGACCAACGAGTCTGCCGGCCAACGCCTCGAATCGACGCTTCTCTCTCTCCGCCCCTCCCGCGACCCGCCGCCACCAGACAATGTCGGCCACCAGGAAAACGACGTAGTACGATGCGAAGAAAGCCACGTTTATCCAGAAGGCCCGCGCTGCCGTCACCGGTGCGTGGTCCGCAAGCGACCACAACATGTGCGATCCATACGCGGTGACCGCGGCAAAGAGCACCAACTCCACCCAATCGTGCCGTACGAGAAGCACCACAGCCACGATGGACAGGATTGTGATGATCACGAGCGAATAAGAGTCGGCGCTGCCGGCAGCCACAAATGCCGAGATGTGGCCGAGAACAATCGCCAGCGCCGCCATCGGCTGTGATCGCCAACGCTCGGCGAAGGCCAGTATTGCCAGGACGCCCGCAGTCATCCACGCCAACGAGAAGGGGAGCGATACGGCACGCATCGGCGTTACGAAGTATGCCGCGTACGAAACAAAGAAGCCTAGTGCCAGACCGCCGGCCATTACCGGTCTGGCGAACACCGCCAGCCTGCGCTCGAAGACCTTCCCCACGGAAAACAGGACTACCGCACAAGCATAGGCGAGAAACACCTTCCACACCGGCGCTAACGTCGGGAGGATTGCCCGAGCATAGTACGCAGCCGCAATCGCAAGGAGACCCAAACCGATTCGCATGGTCCAGACGGTGCCCAGTTTGGTCTCGAACCCAATCCCCTCGACCGCCCCATCCCTTGTGGTTCCCGCGGCCTTCGCTGCGATCGTGTGAAAGGCTCCTCCTCCAACGTGCAAATCGGGTTCCTTTTCTCCACTCTCGTCCTTTTCAGGGCGGCACCTCCTCGACATCGCCTTCGGTATCTGGGGCAGGCGTATCGTCCAGAGCCGGGGCGTCGTGTTGCATCTCCAGAGACGCTACGTGTGGGGTGGGGCGTGACCTCAGTCCCCGGCGGGTTTCACCCAGCGGATCCGGTTCCTGAAGGCTTTCGGCAGAAGCTGTCTCGGCAGCAGCAATGATCCGAAACTTCTTCGCGAGATCGACCAGCCTGCTGTCCATTTTCCCGATACGGCTGTTGAGATCTTGGAAATCCCTGCGCAGGCTGCTGATCTGATTCAGGGCAACAACCGCGAGAATCCCGACAACGACGATCAAGAACAGCATCGCGCAACCCCTTCGGTTTCGACCACTGCACCAATTGGCAAGGTAGGTGTGAACATGCTGCGTATACGATCGAAACGCCAGACTGATGGCCCGTTGCAGCTGAGCCTTTCTCAAGTCTTCAACAGCCGTCCTCCTTCAATAATCCATGACTCCCGGGCCAGGACTCCGGCGAACCGATTGTCATGACTCACCATCAGCAGCGCACACGAGTATTGCGTGAGTGCTTCTTCGAGGCGTTCAATGCTCGGCAGGTCGAGGTGGTTGGTGGGCTCATCGAGCATCAAGAGCCAAGCCTGGCGTGAAAGTCCCATCGCGAGGGTCAGTTTTCGCGCTTCACCCGGCGACGGCCTGCCTGATGCCAAGAGCCGCTCGGGCGGGACGCCCAGCGCAGCAACAATTTGCAGAAGCCGTCCCTTAGCCACGCCGGGCAGAGATTCCATCTCCTGCTGGTTCTCTGCGACCTGTTCTTTCGACAATTCCTGCGGAAGGTAGAGAATGCGTTCCTCAGGCAGACCGGATGCCTGGATCAGTTCTTGGATCAGTGAGGTTTTGCCGCTGCCGTTCGGGCCCTTCAAGTGAATCCGGCTGTCTCGACGAATCATCACATCCACTTCGCGAATCAGAGTCCGACCGCCTCTCGATATCTCTGCGCTTTTCAACCAGATGAGGTTTGGTGTCGGGGCAGCCTCCTCCAAGACAAACACCGAGCGGCCAAGCTGTTTTTCGATTCGAATCCGGTCTGCTGCTTCGTCTGCCTTACCCACCTTTTGGCGGAGAACGGCAATCTCGCGACCGAGCTTCTGTTCCGCGCTGGCCACGCGGCCCTTTGTGGCCATGCTGCGGGCGTCTGAGTCACGAATGCTCTTTAGCCGTTTCCCCGTATTCATCCCGGATTCAGCCTTTTCGCGGGATCGCCGGGCGGTATCCAGCCGACGCTTCAATTTGCGTCGGTCGGCTTGGAGCTTTGCACGTTCGTCAAGCGAGCGCTTTTCCTCGATGAGCCACAGTGCACGCGCAGCGCTGTAACTCCCGCTGTACAGCTTCACGGTTCCGCCCGGGTTGACCTTGATAGTCGAATGTGTCAGGGAGTCCAACATGTCACGATCGTGCGACACCAGCACTCCGATGCCTTGATATCGTCCGAGCCTACCGAACAGAAGTTCCTTCGCCAGGGCGTCCAAATGATTTGTGGGCTCATCTAGGAGCAACAATCCCGGCGAGTCAACGAGGGCGGCGCCGATCTGCCACCGTTTGCGTTCGCCCGGCGAGAGCGACTGCCAGCGTGCGAGCGCGCTTGGAACGAGTTCCAGCTGGCCCATCAGTCGTTTGGAGTGACCATCTTTGCTTTCAGCGAGTCGCCCTACGGCAGAGTAGCGAACGGTCAGGTCTGATGGGATTCGCCGAACCGTTGCCGGATCGGTGGGCAGATTTCCGGCGAGAATCCCGAGTAAGGTGGTCTTTCCGCCGCCGTTCGGGCCGACGACGCCAAACCAGCCCCTTGAAAGGCACAAGGACACATCGGTCAGGACATCGATTGCGCTCGTGTATGAAAATGAAAGGTGCGACAACAAAACTTGCAGCGACATGACAGCCTCCTGGACAA
The DNA here is from genome assembly GCA_039588935.1 of Gemmatimonadota bacterium. Lineage (GTDB taxonomy): Bacteria > Gemmatimonadota > Gemmatimonadetes > Gemmatimonadales > GWC2-71-9 > JBDGYW01. The sequence goes on from JBDGYW010000213.1 coordinate 3,029, forward strand.
CAACGCCTGCTCCTGACCTGCTATAGGATACCGTTTGTATCCAAGATCCTGCACTGCATGAGTCAGGATCTCAGTCATCCCTGCTGTCATTGAGGGTCGAAGAATCGTCCACCACATCGTCGCGTGGATGCGGTCGTATAGTGCAGAGATCTTGCATCGCGTCTTCCTCATTCTGGACGAGCGCATGGAGATGGAGACGGTCATTAGCTGCTGTGTTTGCACCCACATCCTGGCCAGGATAGTTGACTCTACGAGCCACACTACTGGATACACCATGGGCACCAAGGTTTTCGAGCCCGCGTTCCTCACACCTGCTGCAATGAGAACCATTGATGACACGAAGGTAGACACCGAGAATTCCCAGCAGAAAAGCCGACAAACAGAGGTTGTCCCATTTCAAATGGCCTGAAGAAAAGGGAGCAACTCCGGCTTGGCAAATGAATGTCCCAAAAAAGTGGGTCGTTGCCCCAAAAACGCACTACTGGACAGAGATGCAGGTCCTTATTGTTGCGTTTTAAAGGACAGTCACTCGCCACCAGACCTTGCATGCGCTTCCGCGAAGCTGGGCTCGGTGATTGCCCCTTACCTGTGCACCGTAAAGTCCCATGGAGGTTCTTTTGAACCTGCGGTCGCCTATACGCGGCGGCAAAACAGGAGGAGAAAATGTATCGGGCAAGACGTAGCACGAGACAACACGTACACAGTTTGGTCGCGCTGGGTGCCCTTGTAGTGGCGCTTGCGCTGTCAGGCTGCGCGCGAGGGCCGAAGGTAACCAGCTTTACACCCGATCGTGGCACTCCCGGCGACCAGGTGACCATCAGGGGCGAGCGATTTGGCAGCACGGCAGCCGACAACACGGTCAAGTTCGGCAGCCTTGCGGCAACGATTATCGACATTCCCCAACCAAACACGATAATCGCTTCCGTGCCGGTCGGAGCCGCGACAGGATTGATATCGGTGATGACGGAAGATGGCACTGGGCTGAGCGACGAGAACTTCATCGTGGACGACATCCCGGCCACCTGGACCTTCATGGTTTATGTCGACGGCGACAACAACTTGGAGGATGCCGCCTTGGACGACTTCCTGGAGATGGCCGCGGTTGGATCGAACGCGGACCTCAACATCGTGGCCCAAGTCGACCGGGTGGGCGGTCATGCCGACGGACACGGCGATTGGACCGACACAAGGCGTTTTCTCATCTCGAGCGGCAACACTCCCAGCATGACGCCCTTAGACAACCTGGGCGAGCAGAACATGGGTGACCCGGCGGTGTTGCAGGATTTCGTCGAATGGGCTGTGACCAGCTATCCGGCGCAGCACTATGCCCTTTCCATTTGGAACCACGGTGGCGGCTGGCGTCTCTCGCGAACCAATATGGCGGCGGCTGCAACTGGGGCCATAACACGGGGAGAGTCTGACGTCGGCGTAGCTCGGGCAGTGGCCTGGGACGACACTGACAACGACAAGCTCTATATCAAAGAGGTCCAAAACGCTCTCACTGCCGCCAAGGCGAATCTGGATGCTCGCATCGGGACAGCCGTAAAGCTTGACATTGTTGGCTTTGACGCGTGCTTGATGGGCATGTTGGAGGTGGCGTACGCATTACGAGACGTTGCCAACTTCATGGTGGGATCTGAGGAGAATGAACCTGCTGACGGTTGGCCCTATGACGTGATCCTCCAGCATCTGAAAGACACACCGGCAATGACTCCCCGCAGCCTGGCCGGCGTAATCGTCACCGACTACCATCAGTCCTACACCGGTAGGTCGGGCATTACCCAATCGGCGCTGGACCTCGCTGAGTTGGGTGACGTGGTGACGAGTCTCGACGCGCTCGTCGACCAAGCCACCGCTGAATGGGCTCAATTGGCACAGGCTCGTGCGAACAGCGTGGTCTACCATCCTTCAGGGTCACCTTCATACTGGGGTACGGATCTGAGGGGTTTCGCCGATGAGGTCGCGGCGAGAGTTTCAGCGGTTGCCATCAGGGATGCCGCTGTCGGGCTGAGGCAGGCAATCGACGATTTCATCGTCTCGGAGTTGCACAGCAGTGACATGGCGGGGTCACATGGGGTTGCGATCTACTTCCCACCGAGCCTCGCGGCGTTCAACACCGATCCGGACCACGGAGGCTACGAGCAAAGCAACAGCTTCATGCCCGTGGACTTCGTCCTGCAGCACAGCTGGGATGAGTGGTTGCAGAACTACTACGCCAACATACCGTAACCCACGATCGACCCCACCTATGACTGAGCCGGAGCGGGCAAGCCCCGCTCCGGTCTACCGCTGACAAGACTGGCTTCACCCAGGAGGACAATGCGAACGCGATGCCACATAGAGGCACATTGGGTAGGTCGTTCTTGGGACATCATGTGTTGTTTTCGGGATATTCGTCACCCAAATGCCTGACCGGCTTGTCGGCCGCAGTCGTGAGGCGTATGGTTAAGTGCACTTCCACCCAACCGAGAATATGTCAAGCACCGTCAGGGAATGGCTCTGGAATATCGCTTCCGGCGGGTTGCCTCCAGATCACGATCTCGAGGTGATCCGTAAGACGCTCTTGCTCAACCTGATAGTCATTCTCGGCAGCTTCTTCCTGGTAATCTTCACCGCGACCGCCTTTATCCAGCAGTACTACGTCCTCGGCGCCGTGGATTTCAGTGTGTTCCTCTTCCTGTTGGCGTCGTTCCTATTCCTCAGGAGAACCAAAGAGTACAATCTCGTCAGCACCCTCGGTGTTGTCGCGATAGGCTGCTTCTACTCCTTCCTCATCGCTCACGGGGGCGTCGGGGGCACGGCGTTTGTGTGGGCGTTCACGTACCCGCTTGTCTCACTCTTCCTGGTGGGCGCTGCGTGGGGTTCGGTCTTTTCACTGTTGTTGTTGGGCATGGCAGGTACCGTGTTTGCCCTTGGCTCGGACATCGCGTTCCTGACATCCTATGGTACAAACTTCGCCATCCGCTTTACGGCAGCCTATGTTACCGTGTATCTGATCGCGTTGGTGATGGAACAGGTCCGTGTGATGGTGCAGGCGCGCGTCGGGGAGACGAATCGCAGACTCGAGGAATCGGTTGGGCTGCTCGGCAAAGCGAACAACGAAAAGCAAGACCTGATTCACGATCTCGAACAATCACTAGATGAGATCTCAACGCTCCGAGGGATTCTGCCCATATGCGCTGGGTGCAAGAAGATCCGAAACGACGACGGATATTGGGAGAGGGTCGAGCAGTATATTCATGATCGGTCCAGAGCTGCATTCAGTCACGGCATCTGCCCTGATTGCGCCGACGAACTTTATCCAGAAGATGACAAAGAAGGCTGACCACCTCTCGATACCACCTTCCCCAGTTGACTAACGACCAATCCCGTATATCCTTATACCACATATGCATAGCTGGACCCCTGAGCAGTATGACAGGATCCTCCCCAACGAAGTCCTGCCGCTGGTCTCAAAGCCCAACCGCTACGTCGGCAACGAACTCGGCCTAATCGAGAAAGACTGGGAGGCCGCCGAGGTGCGTTTGCTGCTCTGTTATCCGGACGCGTACGAGGTGGGCATGAGCCATACGGGAACGCAGATTCTCTATCACCTGGTGAATCGCGACCCGAGGTGGCTGCTCGATCGCGCCTACGCTCCTTGGCCGGATATGGAGAAGGCTCTCCGTGAGCGAGAGATCCCGCTCTGGGGGCTCCAATACAGACACGCAATTCGCGAATACGACATCATAGGCTTCACACTGCAATCCGAGCTGACATACACGAACCTTCTGAACGTGCTGGATCTGGCGGGCGTTCCAGTTAGGGCGGAGGACCGTGGTGAATACGACCCTGTCGTTCTAGTCGGCGGGCCGTGTGTGTCGAACCCGGAGCCGATGGCGGCGTTCTTTGATTGTGCGTTGATTGGGGATGCGGAGGAGGCGGTTGGTGAGGTCTTAGAGATCGTGGGGGAATGGAAGAAAGCAGCGGTGCAGGGGTGTGGAGGTGCAGGGGATGGCAGAGGCATGGGCGGCATAAATGGCAGGGAGAACCGCGCTGCTACGCCCAAGGGGGTCCTGTTAGAGCGTCTCGCCACGGAGGTCCCCGGCATCTACGTACCGTCGCTGTACGAAGTTCCTGAGGGTGGGGGAACACCCAAGCCCAAGGCCGATGCACCTGAGGGTACGCCGTTCCCTGTGGTCGCGCGGAAGGTGCCGGAATTGCGGCCAGATGACTACCCGAAACAGCCGCTCGTGAGTCTCACGGAAACCACCCACGACCGGCTGCCGATCGAAGTCATGCGCGGGTGTGTGCGTGGCTGCCGTTTCTGCCTGGCGGGGTTTCTGTACCGACCGTCGCGCGAACGTGGAATTTTGGAGACCCTAGACCTTGCAGAGCAGGGAATAGCGCACTCTGGCTGGAATGAGGTATCGGTCCTTTCGCTCTCGACCGCGGATTACTCTCAGGCCACGGAACTCGCGGACAGTCTCAGCAGGTCGCTCGTGGACAGGGGCGTGAGCGTCGCTCTGCCGTCGCTCAGAGCAGACGAGTTCAGCGTGGGGCTGGCAGACGCAGTGAGCCGAGTGCGCAAGTCGGGTTTCACGTTCGCTCCTGAGGCGGGGAGCCAGCGACTGAGAAACGTGATCAACAAGGGTTTTACTGAGGAGGACATTTTGGGTGCCGTCGAGCGGGCGATGGAAGCCGGATGGATGGGTGTGAAGCTCTACTTCATGATCGGCCACCCGACGGAGACCGAAGAAGACCTCGAGGAGTTGGTGAGCTTGGTCCGCAAGATCAGGGCGATATTGGCGCGGTTCCCCGGCAAGCGTCGCGTTACCGTCTCTCTCTCTCCGTTCGTGCCCAAGGCATTCACGCCGTTTCAGTGGGAACGGCAGGACTCGGTAGATGAGACTCGTGCGAAACTGGCGTGGTTGAGGACACGTCTGAAAGGGAAGGGCATAGAGTTCCGTCACCATGACATTGCCGCAACAACGATCGAAGGGTTGATCTCCCGCGGTGGCCGCGAAGCTGCAAACCATATCGAGGGCGCCTGGAAGCGGGGAGCCAGATTCGACGGTTGGAGCGAACATCGAGATTTCAGGGTCTGGGACGAGACGCTCGAGGAACACGGGGTCACGTGGCAAGACTTATTCAAAGAGCGGAAAGAGGTTGAGGAGCTGCCCTGGGAGGTGGTGAGTTGGCGAGTCGACCGCGATTTCATTCTCGATGAACGCCGTGCCTCACGCGATGCCGCGTTGACCGGAGATTGTAAGAACGAAGAGTGTTCCGTGTGCGGCGTGTGTGATTTTGATACATTGGAGAATGTGGTTTCTGATCCTGTTGCGACGAAAGCGCCCGAGCGGCCCGTTGGTCTGCTGCAAGGCAAGCCCGGCACCACAGTGCGGCTGCGCTATCAGAAGGGCGACCAGGTTCGCTTTCTGTCGCATCTCGATATGATGCGAGAACTGGAACGCAATCTGCGGCGCGCAAGCGTTCCGGTTCTTTTCACTGAGGGGTACTCACCCCGACCCAAGCTGTCAGCGGGGCCGCCGTTACCGCTTGGCTGGACGTCGGAATGCGAGTGGATCGACGTCGAGCTGGCGGGAGACTGGTCAGAGAGTCGACTGACCGACCTGTTGGCCGATTTGAATACCAAGGCGGCCCCGGGAATTGAATTTCTCCAGGCCGCGGCGATGCCGAAGAAAACGGTATCGCTCAACGCAGGAATCGCTACCGTCAGCTATGTAGCACGATTTCCGTCTCCTCCGTTTTCGACGTCACTCGGCGAGCTGACGGAGATGGCGGGGGAGTTTTTGGAGAAGGGAAGCGTGCTCGTTCCTCGACGGGGTAAGAAGCGAAGTAGCGAAGTTGACATTCGGCCGATGGTCCGTGAGTTCGCGGTGGTGGGCGAGGACGAAGTAGTCCTTCGACTCACGACTGTGGATGGGAAGACCGTACGACCTACAGAAGTTTTACGAGTGGCACTCGGCCTCGAAGAGGACCGCGTGCCGCTCATCCAAATTTTCAAGTCCGACACGAGGTTCGCGACGGGGGACCGTCCCACGACGGGAGCGCTTGTCCGGACAGAGGTAAAGAGTTTTGAAACGCGAAATATTGATATCAGCCACCAGCCCGCGCGAAACCCGCGTGGCGATTCTGGAGGACGATCGCCTAGTTGAGCTATTGGTCGATCATCCTGAGATCGACCGAACCGTAGGCAACATCTACCTCGGCAAAGTCGAGGCAGTTCTACCGGGAATGCAGGCGGCATTCGTCAACATCGGGACCGAAAAGAGCGGGTTCCTCCACGCATCCGACCTGGTTGAAGCGGAAGATGATGATGATGACGAGGCCGACGGAAACGGCGGCAGCAGCAACAACAACCGTGGCCGTGGACGTCGGGACCAACGCAAGGTTCCCAGAATCCAAGACCAGGTGCAGCGCGGGCAGCAAATGCTCGTGCAGGTCACCAAGGAGCCAATCGGCACCAAAGGACCCCGCGTAACCGCGCAGGTCTCGCTTGCGGGCCGCTTCCTCGTGTACATGCCAGTGGCATCGAGGATCGGCGTGAGCAGGAAAATAGCGGTGCGGGAGGAACGCACCCGTCTCCGGCGCATGGTCAGGAAGTTCCTCCCGGAGGATGTCGGCGGCGTGATCGTTCGGACCGTCGCCAAGGATCTCACAGAAGACCTGGTGAAACGCGATCTCAAAGCGCTGTTGTCGCTGTGGAAGAAGATCAACCGCAAGGCAAACTTCGTTCAACGCAGTGCGCCCGCTCTGGTACACAGGGAAGCTTCGCTAACGAGCGGAATCATTCGCGACGTCCTGAGCGACAAGATCGATCGCATTCTCGTGGACTCGCGACCGCTCTACAAGGAGATACACCGCTACTTACAGCGCGTACACCCCGAGTTTCGTGACAAGGTGAAGGCGTACAACGAATCAGAACCGTTGTTCGACAAGTTCGACATCGAAGGAGAGATCGAATCACTGTTTCGGCATCGAGTGGACCTTCCGTCCGGGGGGTACCTGATCATTGAGCCGACGGAAGCGCTGGTCTCGATCGACGTGAACACAGGCAGCTACACGGGCCGCAAAGACCACGAGAAGACCATCTTGCGCACGAACCTGGACGCGGCCAAAGAGATTGGCCGCCAGCTCAGGCTTCGGGACGTAGGCGGCATCATCGTGATCGATTTCATCGACATGGACAATCAGACCAATCGCGACAAGGTGCTTCGAGAGCTTCGCCAGGTATTGAGCCGCGATCGGGCACGCACGCGCGCGTTCGAAGTGTCGGACCTTGGTCTCATTGAGATGACCAGGCAACGAGTACGCCCGTCGCTGTACGATTCGATGACGAGTGTGTGCCCGGACTGTAGTGGGGCAGGAAGCGTATTCAGACCTCAGATCGTTGCCCGTCGAGTGGAACGTGCGCTGGGCCGTGTCGCGGGGGAAAAGAAGGAGCGCGGGGTGACCCTTAGCCTGCATCCCGAGGTGGCCCTCTACCTCCTGGAGGAGGAGCCGAAGTTCTTGAAGGATATCCGCCGTGGCAAGCGCCTCGATGTTGAAATACGTGACAACCCCGTGATTCCGGTTGACGATTTTCGGATCATCTCGGAGCCGTCGGGGCGGGATGTGACGAAGGAGTATGAGGTTGCGTAGGAGCTCGACCGGCGCCAATGTCAGGCTTTCCGCTGCCGTCCGCAACAATCCCTCGCCGCTGGAAAGCCTGAAATCGCTGAGGGAATGCGGCGGATTTCGATGTGAGGCTTTCGATCGACGTCGGAACGCCTGTCCTCGCCGAGGGAAGGCTTTCCAGAGCCGGGGATAGTTTTCTCTCATCTTCGGCAGGCTTGCTATTCACAAAAGCCCGCTAGCCTCCTCGATGGCAGACTTTTCCGACCCTGGAGGAAGCGTTCCCAGGGGTATTCTTGCCTCCCTTTCAGCGATGGCCGGTGAGTCCGATATCGCGGAGGACGTGTTTCGGTGTCCGGAAGACGTTACCTCGGCATGCGTTCGTTTCCCCAACATCGGAGATAGCAATCGCGCCTTTTGGAAGGTCTCGCCGACACGATGGTTGGTCTTTTCACAGTCTCATCTGGCGTACTCTTACCTCTGGAAGTCCGCCGGCGGTTTTGTACGCGTTATTGCCGTCTTCATCGCCTTAATCTTTGGTGAGATCAGTCCCGGCCTCCGAGCAACTCATGCACCTCGCCTTCGGTGAGCCCCACCTAGACCACATCCGCACCGGCGTCGAGCAATTCTCGCTTCTCCGCCATTCTGGCTAAAGCCAGCGAACCGCCGGCGACAGCGCCGCCGAGCACCGCTGCTATGGGCGCGTCATCGAGGACGAGTTCCCACGGCACTTGCCCACCCCCAAAGAGCAGATTCATCGTTTGAAAGAACAGCGGCACAAACAATCCTGTAACGACCCCCGCAACGATTCCGAAGCGCATCCAACTGATGTCCGAAAGACTCCGCCCGTGATAAACGAGCCTGATGACTCCGGAATAGGCTCCGCCGGCGATGCCACCAACGATCCTGGCCCTACCGGCAGATTCGAGTACCACTTTCCATGGGAGCGTAATCACGCCAGCGACACTTAGGGTTGCGAATTTTGCCAACCCGGCAGCGAACCATCCGACACCCCACACCAAAGCGTTCCCCAACGCGCCACGCAGCCGTCTGTAGATGTTGCTATCGGCCACACATCGCCTTTCTAAGAAGCTCTACCGCGAAGCCCGTAACCCATGATCACTTGCTCATTATGGATTGGAGCATATTTTACTTTATTATGCAAAGTACTTTGCATAACGTCGTTCGTGGACGAGCTGTCCGGCGGGAAGCTCCGGTGGACGGACGGCATGCTCTACCCGGTCCTCCATCGCCTGGAGCGCAACGGCCTGGTGAAAGCCAGCTGGGGCCGGGCCGAATCGGGTCGGCGGCGGAAGTACTACGGGCTCACCGACCAGGGCTCCGAAGAGTTGGCGAACCAACAGCGGCAGTGGCAGGTCGTGAACGAGACACTCCGCGCGACCCCGTTCAGGTCGTCTTAATTCGCGCCGCAGGGGATCTGATGGCGCACGTAGGAGGTGTGCAGGTGCTTGAGGAACGTATCAATGAATGGCGGGCCTATGTGCGCCGACGGCTGGCCATCGACGCCACGGACGTGGACGAACTCGAAGACCACCTCCGGAGTCAGGTGGCCGACCTCCAGAAGGCTGGGCTCCACGAGGAGGAGGCCTTTTTCATCGCCGTGAAGCGACTCGGCGAGCTGGACACGCTGTCCCGGGAGTTCGCACGGGAGCACTCGGAACGACTGTGGAAGCGCCTGGTAGTGGCAGATGCCGAGGGAGTTCGAGCTGACTGGGGCAGGGAGGCACTGGTGGCCCTGGCTCTGGCTGTGGCGGCGGGAGTGGCCATCAAGGTGCCCGAGCTTTTCGGTTTGAAGTGGGGCGAACCGGGGAGAGGCGAGCTGTTTTACGCCCTGAACTTCAGCCTCTTCGTCCTCCCCTTCCTCGCCGGGTTCTTCGCGTGGAAGCGGCGTTTGGACTCCACAACTGGCCTTCTAGGGTTGGCGGCCCCATTCCTAGTCGGCGCCCTGGCCGTGAACATCATCCCCTTTGCGGGTGTGGGAGACACCGCGATGCTGGCGACCCTTCACCTGCCCATGGCGCTCTGGCTCGCCGTGGGCGCCGGATACGCGGGCGGCGCCTGGAGGAGCCACGACCAGCGCATGAATTACATTCGCTTCTCCGGGGAGTGGTTCATATACATGGCCCTCATCGCCGCCGGCGGCGGCGTCCTGATGGGCTCCACCATGTTCATCTTCAGCGCCATTGGCGTTGACGCGCAGTTGCTCCTGGCAAACTGGCTTCTTCCCTGTGGCATCATGGGTGCGGTTATCATCGCCGGTTGGCTGGTGGAGGCCAAACAAAGCGTCATAGAGAACATGGCGCCGGTCCTCACCCTCCTGTTCACGCCCCTCTTCACCCTCCTGCTCCTGGCGTTCCTGGTCACCATGGTGTTTACGGGGAGCGGGATCGACGTGGAGCGTGAGGTCCTCATCGGCTTCGACCTCCTCCTCGTCGTCGTGGTGGGCCTGCTACTCTACTCCATATCGGCCAGGGATCCCCAGGCGGAACCCGGCGTATTCGATTATCTGCAGTTCGTGCTGGTGGTCTGCGCCCTTCTGGTGGATGCTTTGGCTCTCTGGGCCATCCTGGCGCGCATCTCGGCGTTCGGCTTCACCCCCAACCGCGTAGCCGCCCTGGGCGAGAACCTCATCCTGGTTGTGAACCTGGGCTGGTCTGCCGTGCTCTACGCCAGGTTCCTCAGGAAGTGCGGAGGGGTCGTACGCCTGGAGCGGTGGCAGACGGCATACCTACCGGTGTACGCCGTGTGGGCGTTGATCGTGGTGGTGATCTTGCCGTTTGTGTTCAGGTTTCAGTAGGGGGTGCGTCACAGCTAGTGCAGCATTGGATGCAGAAACGGTAGCAGAAGGTCCAAGTGCAAAAGGAGGCAGTAATGAAGAAGTGGCTGCGACGCATCCGCGGCGCAATCAAGATGGGTCTGACCTGGGGTCTTACATGGTTTGCGGCGGGCATGGTCATGATGCTGGGATTTCTGTTGGTAACCGGAAGTACCGGCGCCGACGTCCCCTATCCCCTCGGGTTTGGT
>JBDGYW010000214.1:0-9039 GCA_039588935.1 Gemmatimonadota bacterium
GCAACTCCTGCCGAACGCAGCATGATTTCGGGTACGGGGCACTGACGTTGTAGAATGATTCCAACCTGATGGATGGGCCGTTAGCTCAGTCGGTTAGAGCATCTGCCTTTTAAGACTCTTACGGTCCGCTGAAACTCGCACCAGACATGGATTTGCCAGGAAGCAGCGATTTGATGACACAAGCGATCACATCCGATCTTGCAGAGAACCGGTGCCAGGACTGGTGCCGGATTTGAGCATGACACCATCGCCCCCGCACTGCTGCGCAGCAGGCCGGCTTCCGACGCCGGCAGCGGGGGCGACCCCTTCTCCTCTCGGAACGCGCCCACTCGGAGGCGCCCGTGCCACGGCTCAAGACTCGTGACCTCCGCAAGCGGTTCAGCAGCCTTTACCGCTTCATCGAAACCGACCTGACTGAGGCGAATTGGCACGACCTGACGAAGCGCGCCGCGCGCGCGGACGTACCTCCGTACGGGCCGATTCGGAAGCGCGCTCACGTCTGGCGGCCCCGTGGTGCTGCCCGCTGGACTGCCATCGCGTACGACATTGACGATCTGGCAGCGGCCCGCGCCCTTCAAGCGCGACTCCGCGAAGAGATCGCCGCCATCGCGAGGGGCGAAACGTGGCCCTCCGCTACGAACCTGACGCGCCTTATCGAACATCGGTTCGCCCGCCTCAAACGCATTCTGACCTGCCCGCCGCTGTACGTTGAGGACCGCGGGAATGCTGACGCGCGCATCATGAGGCTCCGAGGGTTCGTCTACCGGGAGCGCGTCAAGCGAGACTGTCCGTCCTGTGGGCGCACCTACACTTCCCCACCCGGCGCGAAACGGACAAGCTGCGGTGAGCGCGCCTGCGCCATCGACGTAGATAACACCCGCCGAAGGCAGCGCCGCAAGACTCGCTAATCCAAACGTTACGACGGTCTGTACCACCTTGGTACATCCCGTCGTAAGGGCATTGAGTGTTGAGGTATGTGCGCGTATATAGAGAAGCGTGCTAACCGATACCGCTGTCTCGACTCCCGCAGCAACCGTCGATCGATTCCTGACCCTCAGCGAAGCGGCCGAGCTTACCCGCTTCGGGTGCGCGACCCTGCGGAACGCGGAGCGTGCCGGAAAGCTGCCCGGTTATCGCGTCCTCGGTCGCCTGCGCTTCAAACTGTCTGACGTTCTCGCCTGGATTGAGTCGGGGCGCACAGCACCGCGCCGCGTCCCACCGCCCGGGCTTCTAGCGAACGCGGGACGGCGACGGAGGGGGCGACGATGAGCGACCGCCTTACGCTCCTGACGACGTTCGCGCTGCCATCGGGCGAGCTTCTGTGCGCGGCGCATTACCTTTCCGACGACGAGGACATCGGCGCGGCCATCCGCGAGCGCATGGACACGCCCGGCGCGCAGAGCGTGATGATCACCCGCGAATCCAAGGAGGCCATCTTCGCCCATCTGCGGGCGCAGTACGAGGCCAAGCAATTCACGTTGCCCGAGCGCGGCGGTGAATCGATATGAGCGACAGCAACGTCGTGCAGAGGTCGAGTGCAGTAGTCGAGGGCGCGGTTTCCGACACTCACCTGGAGCGAGTGTTTGATGCGGTGTACGAATACACGGCCACTTACTGCGGGTTGACGTATGAGTTCCGAGTGGGTCATGCGGCATGGTGCATCGGGACATGGCGCTTCCGGGACTTTCAGAGTTACCCCATGCTCCAACTGACCGGCCCGCCGGGGTATGGAAAGACGGTCACCATGGAGGTGACGCGGAATCTAGTGGAGCACGCATCGCCCATCATGAACTGTGCTACGGAGGCCGTTCTGTTCCGGCGCGCGGCCAAGGGCGAGACGCTATTCCTTGACGAGCTGAACAAGCGGCCCGATAACAGGTTTCTGGAGATCCTGCGTAGCGGCTACTCGCACAAAGGCGTGGTGCCGCGCAACGAGCCCACCGGCAAGGGCGGTTACATCATGCGGGATTTCAGCGTCTACTGTCCCAAGATGCTCGCGGGCCAGGAGCCACTGAAGGACGCGGCGCTGCGTAGTCGCATCATCATGGAGAACATGCTGCACGTCCCCGAGCGGGACGAGCCATGGCCGCCATATATCCCGAAGTCGATTGAGAAGGCGACGGAGAGTCTGCGCATCAGATTGGGGCAATGGAAGTCCAAGACTGGGTCGCTGGACTATGAACAGACCGTGATGCCGGATGGCCTGGAGAGCCGGATGGCACAAACGTTCCTGCCGCTGTTCACCTTGACGCCACAGAAGCATCGCGCCGCCTTGATGGATTTGGTGAAGCGCCACAAGCGTGTGGTGGTGCGCGAGTCGGCGGATACGGTAGAGGTGGAGGTGTTGCAGGCGCTCTGCGACATGGACCTAGCCGACCAGCGAGAGGACGTGAGCATCCTACCCGGTAGGGTGGCGAACCGTATCAACAATGTGCGCGACATTGACGCGCGCCACAAGGACGCCATGACCGGGCGCAAGGTGGGCGACTCCCTGTCTCGCCTTGGTCTGCCGCGTGGCAAGCACACCCGCGACGGCGACCCGTTCATCATCCAGCCCGGCAAGTTGGCGTCCCTGAAACTCACCTACGGCATCGAGGACGAAGGCCCCGAGGTGCCCGCGTGAACATTGAAGATGTGAAGGGGGAGAGGCAGTAGCCTTCTATAGTCTTTACATCTATTGAAGGCTATAGGCTTCCGGCCCCCGTGAACAACCCCGGTTTCGCTGGACGTTCACAATGTTCACACCCTCACAGTGGCCATGTCACCGTTACCGACCGGAAACGATGGACACCGGGCGCGTATCCGCTCTGAGGGCAGATATGCGGAGCCCAAACGCATTGGTCTGTAGTTACTTAGAGTACGGGACGAATTTGGCACCGGTCAGGGCACCAGCTCTGACCGCCGCCAGCAGTCTCTGATGGTGGCAATGGGCTGGCAACTCTAGCCGTTCTTTCGACGCTCTACAGCCATCCAGGCAAGCCTGAGGCCCGGCTCCTGGGGCGGGCCGTCACTACCCCCCAGGGCGATTTCGATGCCGATCAGACGGCTCTCCGCGCAGCGCGAAAACTCCACGCCGAGCCGCAGGGACAAGCCCTCCATGCCGGGCGCAACGGCAAATACGTAAATATGATACGAGGCGCGTATGTGTCGGGGGAAACGACCGTTCTAACCTGGGCCTCTCCGCGCCGGATTTGCCGTCAGGTGCGAGCACGGCCAGCCCGGGGGAGGCAGCTGCGGGTGCCGAGGGTACCCCCGACCCGTGCCCCCCTCCGCGGACTCGGCTTCGTCGGGACCGAATCGTGGCCTCTGAGGATTTTCAGATCAAAATTTGACCTTGGGGTTTACAGAGTGAGCGACAGGCGGGTTCTGATTGGCGGCGTGGCACTTGAGGGCAAGTCGGGATCTGATTGGGGCAGTTTGGACGCCGGCCTCCTGAACAACTAGGCGAGAGTCAGGCGATCATCCTTCGCGGCAAGACGTCGTTAAAGTCGTTCTCTTACATGGCGCACTTGAACCGGGACACCGTACGGCGCTCAACGACCTGCCCATGTGATTCGACCCACGCGGGTTCATGAATGTAGTTCGCGCCCTCTCACTTTGACTTTCTTGCGAGAATTGGCGACCTTATAGCAACTGTCGCACAAGGTGCCGGCTTTGCAGCCTCGACCTGAATCGAACAACATTCTGGACGCGCTAAACTTGTCATTGTTCCAGATCTTCATGAAGCTTTCCTTGTTGAACACGCCGAAGTCGTCATCCTTCTTATAGGACAAACAACAGGCGCTGACGCTGCCGTCCCAGTTGATCGTCACGTTGCGCCACAACCAGTCGCAGAAGTTGTCGTCAAAGTGGTAACTCTTCTGATACCTCTTCTCGGAGGGCAGCAGGCTCTCGTTGACTGCGCCCTTGCGGTCGGACATGTTCTCGGTCGTACCTCCCTCGACCCCGATCTTGTCTACCCCCATCTGCGCCGCCATCGCGTGGGCGGCCGCGACATCATGCTCGTTGTGTTTGAAAACCAGGAACCGCCATTCGACAAAAGGCTGGCGGGCCGCCAGCTTCTTCCGAATCCTCAGCAGGATTTCCATGTTCCTGATCACGTCGTTGAAATTTCCCCCCCGTCGATATTGAGCGTAGGTATCCTGCGACGCACCGTCAATGCTCAAGTACAGATAGTCCAGGCCAGATTCGATCATCCGGCGTGCCGTGTCCTCGTCGAACTTGATGTTGAAGTTCGTGCTGACGGATGTGTATATGCGATTATCATGGGCGTACCGAATCATGTCGTACACTTGGGGGTGCAATAATGGCTCGCCCCAGTTGTACAAGTTCATCAGGTAGACCGTGCTCCTGAGGGTGTCGACGATCTCTTTGAACTGGCCCATCGACATCAGGCCCATTCTTCGGCCCGGTTGCTGAGCGCCCGTCGGACAAAGGGGACAACGCAGGTTACATGCGTTGGTCACATCTATCGTGGCCACGTAGGGCAGCCCCTTGACGTGAGGCTTCCTCAATAGTCGTTCCGCCTCAACCCGCAGGAAGTTTGCCAGCTTTCTGGGGGACTGATACTTTACGAAGGCGGCCAAGTTCTTGGTTCTCAGGCTCTCCAAGCCAAGCATAGATTTCCCCTAGGGGGCCAAGATGACTCCTAATGGCCGGTGGGGTCAAGCCTTCAGGCCAGGCAAGAACTCGACTCTGCTCGAGTCTCACGTTGTGGGGCATCACATGTCCGCAGACGCATGCTGGTCCAAAACGTGTGTCTCTAAATAGGAGAGGCTGGTGAAGGCGGCGGGAGTCGAACCCGATCACCCGCTTCAGGCTAACTGGCTGTTGGCTCACGACCCTCGTTCTAACCGCCTGAGAGCGCCGCCGAAGCGGTTTTGCCTCTTGGTGAACATCCTCGCGCCAGTACAGCGAAAGGCGCTGCTTAGGCCCGATCAGCAGGACCTCGTCCTTCTCCGGCTTCAACGCCGGATGGCGAAGAACTACTCCCTCAGCGTCCCTTCCTCATCGCCGCTCCTGCGCCGACGGCGTCGGGACTTCGGCCTGATGGGTCACTATGCAACCATCGACGCACGCCACGACCTCGGTGCACCCAAGGTCGGCGGGAGCCAGCCCCCGCACGTCCTGGGGTTCCAACCAGATGAGCGTCACATCTGTCCTGCCGGTGGCCTCCCGCACCTCGTCCTCGGACGTCAGATCGACGAGCTCGAAGGGCGACATCACGAACACCGAGTAAGAGGGACGGTCATGCGTGTTGACCAGCCCGATCGTGGCGCCGGGCTTAGCCTCCTTCACGAATGCACACAGCTCGTGGAAGACGGCCTGCGCCCTGCTGCCCGATTCGCTAACCAGTGCAGCCTTCGAGCGTGCAGAGAAGGCGTTCGACACAAGGACCGCGACAACGAGTGCCAAGCCGGTCACGAAGCGCCACTTTACGTCTCGGCGTCGGAGCAGCCACCCCGCGCCAGAGCCGAGCAGTATGGCGATGAACGGCAGGCAATTGTAGGCGTAGAGTTCGCTGACGCGGTTCTGGAGCGCATTAGGGAAGCAGACCGCGATTGCGGCGGCCGCCAGACCGAGTGCCGCAGTTCGAGATCTGGCACCGAGCGCCCGCATGCCCAGGACCACGAGGACTCCGGCGGCAAGCAGGAGCATCGCGAAGGCTCCGAGCGACGGCAGATCTTTGCTCAATGCCGCTGAGTAGGTGTGAGCCGTTGAGAGCGGGGACGCGGCTGCCACGAGCATCATGCCGACGTTCTTGACAGTGACGGAGCCGATCGCGAAGTCATACCTGGAATCGCCGAAGTGGACCGATGCGGTGGACCCGATCGAACGGACGGCGATGTACGCGACCGTGACGCCACACATCATGAGAAGTGCCGGCGCCACTTGGGCGACCGATGCCCGACGTCGCCAGACGGCCCAGCCGAGCAAGAGTCCTACCAGAGCCACCATACCAATCCCGGACTCCTTGCTCCACAGACAGACGGCGACGAAGGCGCCGATCAGAGCGCCGTGTATGAGCCCTCGGGTCGGGCGTGCTGTGACATCGCCTGTAGAGCTGCTTCCGTGGATGAGATCGACCCCGACGAACAGGGCACCGAACCCGGCGGTCGTGCTGAGAAGCTGTGTGAGTGTGTCGTTCGATGCGATGCCGTGTGCTGCGCCCTGCGCGAACGTGAAGAGGCTCCAGCTGATCGCCGCAGCGAGCGCGGAGCCGCTCAGACGGCGCGCCAGCATGTATACGAGCAGCCCGAGAACCGCGTGCACGATGTAGTTCAGCGTGCGAAGCGGCCAGGTGTGGCTTCCCCAAAACCTCTGCGTTGCCGACATTGCGAGGAACTGGATCGGTCGGTAGAAGGGGTTGCCTGCGTAGGGTGAAGAGAAGTGGACGAACGGGTTCACGTTGCCAATCGACCCGTACTGATAGTCATCTGCGAAGAAAGGGCAGTCCCAGGCAGGGGCGTAGAGAATGGCTGAGGCGGCGACGCCCAGGCCGAAGATGAGGACGAGTCCGAGGGTTTTGGAGACACTCGACATCCTGAAGGCGCGCACGCGATCCTCCCGCATGTGTCTGAAAACCGACTCCTATCACATGGATTCTAAGGGACGCGACCTAGAGCTATACGGAACTATGCTATCTGTTATCAATGCGAGGAGAGGGCAGCATGATCGCGCCGTGGGTGATGCCGATTGACATCGGCTTCGGCCGGGTCGTGACAGGTCTCGCCGGTTGCTTCATGCCATCGTTAGAAGGCGAATTGGACTAAACAACCCTCTATCCGCCCCCAGATCCATCTTCAGATGAATGACCCTGATTATAGACAAATGTGCTAAGCCGGAATTCAATGATGTCAAAGCCCAAGTCAATTACACGTGCTTGCCCCTTCGTCATGATTGCAGCTTCAAGATGTGACGTGATCTTGTCGCTAGGTTCGAGGACGGTGCCCATTGTAAGAGTGGAAAGCCAGTTGTCTGTTCTTCGTTCATTAGAGGCCACGAGGTCCAAGAAGTCGAGCTCTCTTAGGTGCCTACACGTCTCACCGCTCAGGATGTCGTCGACGCGACTACGTGCCCTGAATTCATCGCGGACTCGGCTAAAGAAAACCCACGGATCTGATATCTGCCACTTCGCGTAGGCCTCCACCTCAATCGCGTAATCGTCCCCCGTAACACAGTGGATTCTGGAACTCGTCCATTCCACACGGTGCGCCGGGAGACGTATGACCCTCTGCACAATCGGAATCTTAAACTTAAGGCCCGGATTCTTTATGGGATCGCCTAAAGGCTCACCAAAGCTCATGATGAGCACATATTCACCCTCGTTAACTGTATAGATAGATGTGGCTAGAAGAATAAGACCTATCGCAACGACAGGAACCGCAATTCCGAATAAGAGTACTTTCTGTTTGCTCATAATGTCCTTCTAACGTCCCGGCTAAGCTGCGGTGTGGCCTGGCGCGGACCTGAAAGCCGCGTCAGGCAACGATTTCCCAGCATATAGCCTCTGGCTTGAATTAGAAGACACCCAAGACCGGCATTCACTGTATCCCAAGGGGAGCTTCTCGGTTGGATGCGTTAGCACCCCATTGGAGTTCACAGGTACGGTTGGCATCCAGTCCGTTGTGAAATAGGAAGCAATCGCCAAGGCTGCCACCCGATTGCCGAGCGGGGTCAGATGTGAATCGTGCTGGAAATAATAACGCTTAGGTTGTAGCGTTTCTCGAAGATCCAGAACGGTGAGCCCCGATGCCATGAGTTGTTGGACCATCTGGTGGATACGCTGCTGACGATTGGGCGCCAGGAATTTCCCTGGACTCGGCGGGACGACAACGACCAAGATCGGCTTGGCGACGAATTGTTCGAGGTAGCCCACATGCCTGACATATCGTGAAATCATCTCATTATCATTGATGTCTTGAGACTTTCGTCCGCCAGTGGCGGAACCCTCCTCTTGGCGTGCGCCGTAATAACGACTGAGCACAGGGCGCAAGAGTCCCCAGAGTTGAGCGTTGTTCACCACAACGTTACGTGCTGCAGGAGGCACCGCCTCAATGGCACGGCGCCAGGCTGAGTAGTCGGGCGCGGTTCCTTCCACTTGGAGATGCCACTTGCCCTGTTGATGCTTGATCGAAAGCCGTCGTCTATCGCGGGCGAATTCCTCGAAATCATTGCCGAGATAGATCATATAAATCACGATGTCTGGTTTAAGCGGCTCGACCTGGTGTTTCCAGCTCAACAGGGAGTCTGTAATGGTGTAACCATACACGCCGCAGTTCCATGCAGTAACCGACTGGCCGTATTGTTGCTGCATCAGAACCTCGAATTGATGGGGGATAGTCTGGTCGTCAGCCACGCCGTAGCCGAAGATGTAAGAATCCCCGAGGAACGCAATTGTGGGGGTGTGTGGGGCACGTGGGAGAAACGGATCGTCCCGAAATCCATGGGCGTTGATCGAGAATTCGAAATCCCAGTCCGGCAGGTGGCGCATCCGGCCCCAACTATTCGGGAGTAAGCACTGACCAACCTCTTCCCTGTAGGTCGTAAAGTACCCCATGATTAGTGGACCTCGATAGAATAGACGTACTGCCGCCTCCGCGGTCAACAGACCGAGCGCGAGGACCAAGACGATAGACAATATGCGATCGGATAGCACGCGAATGGCATCGCGAAATCGTCGAGAAAAGGACGTTGGCTGATGGAGAGCTGTCGGTCGCATGAGGTGTCTCTTCAGAACATAGGTAACAGCGTAGCTAGCAGGAGAACGCATACAGCCGGGCCATCGAGAGCCACTTTCTTGGGCAAGGCGTTCAGCATCGGACACCCCCGTCAGTTGTGCGGAATATACTGCGGGCTTTATACCCCGGCAGGCGGGAAGGGTGCAATGTCGGGGTGCCGGGAACGTGCACGTTGACGATGCGCCTAATCTGAGCGGAGCTGCCCGGCCTCCTTTTCTATCTGGGCTGCCCTCTCTCGTTCCTTGCGCTCTTCTTTCCGCCAGTTCCGCCACATCACATACAGGCTGAATAGGACAAA
>JBDGYW010000215.1:0-9008 GCA_039588935.1 Gemmatimonadota bacterium
CGCGAAACAGACCTTCTGCCAGGGCCCGAATGTAGAATCCAGTCCCGCCAACAACGATGGCCTGTCGGCCCGCGGGAACAGACCTGATCCAATCAGCCGCATCGGAAGCGAATCGCCCGGCACTGTATTGTTCACCAGGATCCACGACGTCCAGTCCGTAGTGCGGGACTTTACGCAGCTCTTCTGGCGTTGGTTTCGCCGTTCCGATATCGAGTCCGCGATAGATCTGTCGAGAGTCCGCGGAAATGACCGCAATCTCGATTAGCTGTGCGATTTCAAAAGCAACCGCGGTCTTTCCAACTGCCGTCGGTCCAACCATTATCGGGACAGTTTGTTTAGGAGCGTCCAAACCGCCGCTCCAACTCTTCTTTCGGCAAGCGTACGATGGTCGGACGACCGTGCACGTCGTGCGGAGGTAGTTCGCAAGCGAAAAGTCGATTCAGCAGCTCTCGCATTTCTGCATGGTCGAGTCTCTGCCCGGCCATTATCGCGGCTCGGCAAGCGTATGTCGCAGCAAATCGCTCTAGCCTGTTCAGACCATTGAGCCGTCCACCGGTTAGATCTGCGACCAACTCCTCCAAACATCTACGTGCATCGAACCTTGGATGGGGGTTCGGGACCGCATGCACGATTACCGACCTGCCGCCAAACCCTTCCACCTCGAAGCCGATGGCGGCTAGCAAAGCCCGTTGGTTCTCAACCACATCGAGTTCGTCTGGCTCCAAATCGAGTGTCAGTGGGAGGAGTAGATGTTGCGCGGCACTGCTTTGCCCTTTGAGAGCAGCTATCGCCTGCTCGTACAAGACGCGTTCGTGAGCTGAATGTTGGTCCACGATCGCAAGTCCATCAGGCGCCTCGAATACGATGTACGTGTTGAAGATCTGAATCAGGGACGAATCCGAAGACGACAATCCGTCTTGGTTGGTCGAAGTAAACAGCGAGCCGGAATGATCCGCTTCGTACTGGGTCTGTGGTGACACGGTCGTGACGATTGGCGTATCGGCGTAGCCGATCCCTGTGTCAACGCCACGCTCCTCGTTGTGGGAGGTGACCATGGCAGGCGCGGCGGCCATGGGGTGGAGAGCGTCACGCACGGCCGCCTCCACAGCTCGTTCAATGAGCATTTTGTCTAGGAATCGAACCTCGAGCTTTGCCGGATGGACATTTACGTCAACACGGTCACCCGGCACCCCCAATGACAAAAACAGGGTCGGGCGGCAACCGGGTGTCAGCGTTGCTCGATAACCGGCCTCGGCGGAGCGAACGAGGAATGGATCCCGAAACGGTCGGCCGTTAACGAACAGAAATGCCTTCCTACCGCTCGCTTTTGCGTCGGCGGGACGTTGTACGAAGCCGCGCACGGAAACCGGGCCTGTGTTGAGAGCTACCGGGATGAGCTGATCGGCAGTTGGGCGCCCAAACAATGCCGCTATACGATCCGCCACGCCAGACACTCGGGGGGCCTCCAACGAAACCCTACCATTGCTCGTGAGCTTGAAGGTGACATCCAGGCGCGCGAGGGCCAGAATTCTCAAGGCCTGTGTAGTTGCACGCGTTTCGCTTCGTTCGGAACGCAAGAACTTTCGCCTGGCGGGCGTGTTGAAGAACAGGCGGCGCACAGTTACCGTCGTACCCCTGGCGCGGGCCACATCATCTACGGTCTCGAGTGTTCCACCTCTCACGAAAACCCTGGTCCCGTCGCAAGCGTTTGCTTCTTCAGCAACGGTTGCGGTTTCCATTTCAAACAACGAAACCGAGGCGATCGAAGGCAGCGCCTCTCCACGAAAGCCGTAGGTCGGTACGCCAATCAAATCGGCAACTGAGCCAATCTTGCTCGTAGCATGACGGTCTAGTGCGAGAACTGCATCATCGCGGCCCATCCCACTGCCATCGTCGGATACGCGGATGAGTGAGCGCCCTCCATCCTCGATCTCTATGTCGATTGTGGTGGCGCCGGCATCCAACGCGTTTTCCACCAACTCCTTCATGACGGACGCGGGGCGCTCGACCACCTCACCTGCAGCTATCTGGTCGGCTACGGCGTCCGGCAGGATTTTCACTCGGGTCATTGGAGAGCGACCACCTCATCACTCAGGAGCCAGCCACTGTCGAATCCTCGTTCGACCAGCAGCCAAGGTCCCTCGGTGCGAGTCACCTTTACCGCTACGCCTTCGTTGAGGAACTGCCGGGGCTGCGCGGGTCCGTAAGGTGCCATCCTCAGCGGTGCCTCAGGCACAATTACGATTGCAACCGGCGTTGCGTACTCGTTTGTTAGGTGAACTCCATATACAGCGCCTGCAATCGCCACCAGGCACGTCGACACAGTCACCAGCTTCCGAAAACGCAGAGCCACACCAAGCCATGTGAGGATCCAAAAACAGGTCGCGATCAAGAAGGTCTCTGCCGGCGTCACCGGTGATATTTGCGTGAGGCGACTGGAGGTGGCGTCTTGGTGGGGGAGCTGGCCTAACGCTGCCCGCACGCGCCTGTCGCGGGGGGCAAGACGTGCGGCGCGGATCCACGCTCGCCGCGCCCGCTCGGCTTCTCCCGCCCTCTCGTAAGCTGCGCCAAGGTTGTACCAATGCTGCATTAGCAACGGCTCCGCGATTGTTCTCACCACGAAACTGTCAGCAGCCGCTCGGAGGGCACCGGCCTCATAGAGACGTTCGGCTGACTGACCCGAGAGTCCCGTGGTTGTTGCAGCCATCGTGAGCAGCACAAGTGCCATTCCGGCAGACCTGTGGAGGGTTGTCTCTGGAGCCGCGCCGCCAAGAGCCCTGAGGACCTCACTGACCTCAGCAGTCAATTCCTCGGGATCTACGCCGCTCTCAGGTCCATAGTTTGCCTGCCACAACCGCTCTCGAACCCGAGCTGCGTGAGCGGCGATTGGTGCATCAACTCCCGCAGCTCTCAACGCAGCCGCCAACTCCTTCGCGGCACCGCGCTCGGCTTCACCAACCAAATCGTGGAGAACCTGTCGCAACTCACGTTCCAAACGGTCCATCGCCCGGTCGGTCCGACGAGGTAAGGTCCTGTCCGCCTTCCTAGTGCGGTGGATGGCGCTCGCTATGGCGGCAAAGAGGGGCGGAAGCACACCAATCATCAGCCACGCCCAGACCGAAAGAGCCTCGACAACACGGGTGAGATATCCGCGCCTATCGATCGACATGAGGAGACGGGAAGCGGGTCGGCGTTGTGTAGCTGTCGTGGTCGCAGCCTCTGCAACGACTGCAAATTCCGGCGTTCGTAGGACCACGTAGCGGCGGGCGTCCAGATCGTAGTATGCGTACGTCAGTTCGCTGATACGGTGTGTGCCGGTGGAGTCTGGAACGATGAGATACCGAAAGGTCTTGCTGCCGGTGATGCGCTCCACGTCTGGAACCAGATCTACCTCGACACCCTCCGGATAGGCTCGCACTCCCTCGGGCCAGCGAATTCTCGGTTCCGGCCATAGTGCAACGTTGCCTTCTCCCTGGAGGACGGCAGTGACAGCGCATGCGTCGCCGACCGCCAGCTCTGACGGAGTGGCCTGTAGGGCAATTTGCAGCCTCGAACCGGCAGCACCTTCGAAAGACGCTGGACGGGCATCAGCCGGCTGCTCGGAAACGTGCACTCGTACACTGTCACTTTGTGGTTCGTGCCGCACCTCGCGACTCAGGAAAGAGTATGACATTGGGAGACTGTACGATACTGTCGCAGGTCCGATCTCCAAGGTTCCTGGAGTGAGCGGGAACACCACGACTGAATGGACATAGACCTGATATCTGATGCCGCGAATCTCACGCCTCATATCGACAGCGTGGGGCACTCCTTGGCTGTACGTCCAGGCTCCTTGCAGCTCGGGAGGTTGCAGGGTCGGAGGAGTTCTCAATTGTGCTCGGATCTGCTGGGGAAACCATGCAACGACCGCAAGATCGAGTTGTTCACCGAGGACGACGGAATCGGTTGATGTCAGTACCTCTACGTACACCTCGTCTGCCGAGCGTCTCGCCGGTAGGTGCCTCTCCACCATATCACGAATGTGCGGAGCCAGGGTCGCCGCACTCGCATCATCGTCCGCGACGACAAACAGCTCGATCGAATTTGTCTGTGCCACGGCCCCCCCCATCCGAACCATCGTTGCTCCTATTTGTGCGGTACCGGCGGCAATCGCGCGCAGGCGGAGCGTTCGCGTCAGTATGCGGGTTGCAGCACCCTCTCGGATCGAGACCTCTGAGTGGTCGGTAGTGCCGAGAATCTCGAGTCCGATGGTGGATGGATTCAGAATCTGTACCGGGTCGTTTCCGGTTGCTTCGACGGTGATTGTGAGCGCTACTCTCTCGCCAAGCATCACCCTGTCGCGGTCGACAACGGCCTCCACCTGCATTTGCTGCAGCGCCATCAGCATGAAAAGCACCACCGTCACCAATCGCGTCTCCCTCGTGCTTCACGTATCTGGGAGCGGCTTCGATTGCGTCTCAAAAGGGTCCTGCGTTCTTCCTCAGCAATCGAATTGAGGATCTGTTCTGCCTGTCCGATGCTCAACCCCTGCGGTTCTGCTTGAGGCGAATCTTCCTGTCCGGCTCCGCTGTTCTGTGGATCGTCAGGGGGAGCGGCTAGGGGCGTCGGCATCAACAGATTGGCGAGTTCCAAGTTCCACTTGGAGGCAGTGTCACTTGGCCGAAGCAAGAGTGCTTCCCGGTAGTGGCTCCGCGCGGCATCGAGGTGGGCAACCAGTTGCGCAGAGTCGGTGACTGCGAGCCGGAGTTCCAAGATCCCCAAATTGTACCTTGATCCGAAACGGATATCGGGTTCGATAGAACGGACCGAAGTCTCGAGCGCAGATCTGGCAAGAGCTGTGTCACCAGCTGCCAACGCCGCCGTGCCAACGTTGAACCAGGTTGTGTCGCCGCCCTGTCCGGCGAACGCCTGAAGTCGATAGAGCGCTGTGGCTCGTTCAAAGCGTCCAGCGAGCCAGGCCTCATCAGCCGCGTTCTTCGGGTTCTGAGCGTCTGCCCCGTCACTGAATACGGCGGTGAAGAGCAAGCCAGCGAGAGCGGTGGTTCTTCGAGTTGCCGTGTGTACCAAGAGCAGGACAACCGAAGCCAAAATGGGTACCCAGGCTCGAGAGATGTCTTGCGCTGCTGTGGTAGTAGCAAGGGGGGTTCGTTTGAAGGCGGCGACCAGCTCGCGGACGCGGCCGGCCTGGTCGCCAACCTCCGCGGACACCAGTACGCCTTGTGCTGCGTCCGCTACATCCGTAAGAATATCATCCCGGCGTCTCGTTTCGACATACTCACCTCCGGGATCGAGCTGGTGGCCAACCAACTCGCCATCGAACCCACGCACCGGTATGCGGACTCCGTCTCGGCCGCCCTCTGCAACGAGCACGAGATGTACTCCGTCTCGACGCAAGCTCTCGGCTCGATCGACGATCTCTGGCAGCGAATCGTGGGCTTCGCCGTCGCTGAAGATTACGAGAATGCGATCCGCTACATCGTCACCTGCGAGTAGCAAATCGTGACCCTGGCCGATTGCAAGAGAAAGACTGCTCCCTCCGCTGCTCGCTACATCTGGGTCCAGTGCATCCACCAACAGATGGAGGGCGCTGCCATCGACGGTCAGAGGCGACATGACGTAGCTCTGTCCCGCAAACGCAACGAGCCCGATTCGGTCACCGCTCAAGTCGTGAATCAGTCGGCGGGCTTCGCGTTTTGCCCTCTCCAGGCGCGACGGTTCTGCGTCTTCCGCCAACATCGATCTCGAAATATCGACTGCTATCACCAAGTCCAGACCTTTGGTTTCGGTTTCAACGACTCTTGTACCCCACCGAGGCCCGGCCAACGCAACGATTGCGAAGAGAGCAATCAATCCCATGAGCGGGATTCCCCGGCGCCCGTGACTTGCTGCTTCTGCGCTTAGCGCCGCCGACCAGTACGACGCTCGCCTAACCCGCGTTCGTCGGGTCCAGTACGCCAACACCGAGGCGAAAAGTGCAACGAGAGGAGCAGCGTAGAGCAGCAACTGGTTATCGAACGCCATTACGGCACCTTCACCACTACGGTTGCGGAGAGCAGCAACTCCAAGGCGAGGGCAACGAAGCCAATCAGGATGAAAGGCTCGTATGTCTCGTCGAAGTCAGTGTAGCGCGTGACAGTAACCGGGGTTTTCTCCAGCTCGTCAATCTGCCGGAAGATTCTGTTGAGGGCTTCCGCGTCTGTGGCGCGAAAGTACCGCCCTCCCGTCACTGTGGCCACGTCCTTGAGCAACTGCTCGTCGATTTGTACAGGAAGGGTCTGGTAACGAGTTTGCCCCAGAGGCCCCCGTCCTATCGGCATGCGTGCTTCTCCGTCGGTACCCACTCCCACAGTGTACAGGCGAATGCCCAGCTTGCCTGCTGCCTCAGCGGCAGTCCGTGGGTCGATCGTACCTCTGTTGTTCTCTCCATCGGTGAGCAGAACTATCACCTTGCTGATCCCCGGGGCTCGCCGAAGGCGGTTCGCTGCGGTTGCGATGGCTGTGCCGATGGCGGTTCCATCCTCCAATTCTCCGACGCGAGATCGGTTTACGTATTCTTCGAGCACGGCGTAGTCAACAGTGATCGGAACCTGGGTAAGCGCCTCAGCGGCAAACAATACCAAACCGATTCTATCAAAGGCTCGTCCATGAATGAACGCTATCGATTGTTCCTTGGCGACATCAAGTCGGTTGGAAGGCGTGAAATCCTCGGCAAGCATGCTGCTGGAGATATCGATGGCGAGCACGATCGCTATGCCTTCGCTGGTGATCTCGCTCATACCCTCACCCAATCTCGGGCCGGCGGCCGCCAGGATCCAGGCGCCCAGAGTCGCTGACCTCAGAGCCGGGGGCATCATCGCAACCCAGCGCCGCTGCAGACTGGGATCTGATAGCGGTGCCACGTCGCTATACCGAGCCACAGCACGCTTACGGCGGGCTCGCCATATCCATACCAGAGGGATCGCGAACAACAGCAATAGAACTACCGGCCTCGCTACGCTCATTCGCCCGACTCCTCACCAGGTTGTGCGCGGATGACACTGACGAGATCGTCGACCTGGTCCACGATGAGGGCGACATCGCTGGGTACCGCCGGCGCATATTGTGCGCGGTCGAGCGATCGTAGCACCTCTTCAATGTCTCGCCGAGGCCAGTCGGGTCGGTTCGTCTCGATCACCCTCAAGCATTCCTGTGTGCTGAGTTGCCTGCCAGCAGCCGGCAGTCCACTCTCGATGGCGTCTCGAAGTCGATCGGCCACCACGCCCACCGCCGCCTTTGACTCACCCGCCATAATCCACTGCTGGAGCGGTGCGTCGGCTGCTTCTTGTGTCGATCCGTTCCAGAGCGGACGCGGTGATGTGCGGCGGCGCCAAAGCGCCCACGCCACAAGGCACACGACTATGAATGTGGCGATGAAGATGGCGGGCGAAAAGGAGTGCTGAGCGCGCGCAATCGGGCCCAGCGACGCCCGAGGCAGCGGCGGGTCATCTTCAGCCGGGAGAACTGAAATCACATGTATCCAGGCGGTATCTCCGGGAACGACATCGATTCGGCCGCCCGCATAAGCCAATTCCAGGTCAGGCATCACGACGGGATGATCGCCTGTCTCAAAGAAGGCGAGTTGATACCTGACAACCACGGCACCTTCTGAATATGCGACGGTCGGAGCCGAAAGCGGGATATATGCCGCGGTTGTGGCCAACGCCAGCACCGCAGAACGTGCATCGGGATCGGCGCTCACCCGTCTCGTTATCCGCACCGTATCTCCCACCGTTACGGCCGGTGGTGAAACCGTCCAGATGGAGGTCTGCATCGTCAACAACAGAATTGCCAGCACGCTCATCGTCTCAAGCGGCGCGCTCGGTCCGCAAAGGCCTTGTGCAGCGGCTCGGCGTAGGGCCGATTGGTCCAAAGTGCAATGTGATCGACCTCAGTGCGCTTGAGAGTTCTTGCGCGTAACAGTCTCGCTTCTTCCGCGGCCATCTGAAGCTTGAGGCGCGTCGCTTGGCTCGATGTATCGACGACCAACCGCTTACCCGATTCACTATCCTCCAACTCGATCCACCCAACACGCGGCAAAGAGGTCTCACGAGGGTCATCAACGGTAATTGCGACTACCTCATGTCTCGCGGCGAGGTTCCTCAGCTGCTCTTCCCAACCGTGCGCTCTGAAATCGGAGAGGATGACGATGATGGCTCGGTGGTGTAGGAGACGCGACACGTACGCCAGTGCCGCACTGATATTCGTTCCTCGATCTCGTGGCGAGAATGCCAACATATCCCGAATCACGCGCAGGGCATGGCGACGGCCCTTTACCGGCGGAACAACGTGATCAATGCCCTCGGAGAACATCACCGCGCCGACCCTGTCGTTCTGCCGAGCCGCCGCTAACGCAAGCACTGCGGCCACCTCAACCGCGAGCTCAGCCTTTGTGCAGGGCTGTCCAAACTCCACGGACCCCGAGCGGTCAACGACGAGAAGCAAGGTTAATTCTCGTTCCTCCTCGAAGGTCTTGACGTACGGCGAACCCATTCGTGCTGAGACGTTCCAGTCGATCGCTCGAAAATCGTCACCGCTCTGGTAGCCGCGGACCTCCGCGAACTCTATACCGTGTCCGCGGAATACAGACCTGTACTCGCCGGAAAAGAGGGTGGTTACAAGGCGGCGAGCGCGGAGTTCGATTCGCTTGACCTGCCGCAGAACATCTGCTCCGACGACACGGGCCGGCGTGGTCACGGAATGTCCACCGCCTCCAGAATCTTGGCGATCACTTCATCTGAGGACACGTCCTCGGCCTCAGCCTCGAAGGTGAGCAAGACCCGGTGTCGAAGAACATCTGGCGCCATCGCCTTCACATCCTCGGGTATCACGTAGGCGCGGCCCTGCAAGAAGGCGTGCGCACGGGCCGCCTGAGCCAAGTATATCGTCGCACGCGGGCTGGCCCCGAATGCAATGAGTGGGCGAACTTCGTGTAGGCCGACTGAATGAGGCTCCCGCGTTGCACGCACGAC
>JBDGYW010000216.1:0-9002 GCA_039588935.1 Gemmatimonadota bacterium
AGCCGCTCGAGCAGTGAGAGCGGAAGCGGCGAAGGGAATCGAACACAAGATCCTGCAATATTACGACCGCATACTCCGCGGGCGCGCTCCCAACGTTCTCTACCCGCTGGCAGCTGGTGCGTGCGGTCATTGCCATACGTCCGTGCCACTGCACCGGCGGCAGCAGGTCGTCAGCGGTTCTGTTGTAGAGCCCTGCGAAGCCTGCGGCGTGCTCGTGTACAACGACGGCGGCGAATGACACTCGCCTCCGCTCGTTGGAGGGTTGTCCCGGACGTAGATCCGGACACTGCTCATGCCCTTGCGGCGGACCTAAATGTGCCGGCGGAACTGGCACAGATCCTGGTGCAACGCGGCCACACGTCGCCGGAGGACGCAAAACGGTTCCTCAGGCCATCGTTGGAGGAACTCTCCGATCCATTTCTTCTGAAGGACATGCACGAAGCCGTCGAGATTATCGGACGCACCGTTCGCGCCGGCGAGAAGATTGTAGTGCACGGGGACTACGATGTGGATGGCCAGTGTGCCGCGGTGTTGCTCACACGGTTTCTGCGCCTAGCTGGTGGAGATGTTGTTCCGTTCGTCCCTCACCGAATGAGAGACGGCTACGATTTCGGATCGGCCGGCCTGGCTGTTGCGCGCGAGCACGACGCCTCATTGGTCGTCACCTGCGACTGTGGCGTGACCGCGTGTGAGACCGTGGCTCAGGCGAAGGAAGCGGGTATCGGGATAGTGATCACCGACCACCACCTGCCCAGGGAGCTTCCGCCCGCAGACGCGGTTGTCGATCCGCGTCGCCCGGACTGTCCCTCGCCGAGCAAGGACCTCTGTGGAGCGGGTGTCGCATTCAAGCTGGCGCAGGCACTTTGCCAGGAACTTGGCCTGCAAGACTCGACTCCGATGCACTTCCTCGATCTCGTGGCACTTGCCACGGTGGCTGACATCGTTTCCCTCACTGGCGAGAATCGCATTCTGGCGCGGTTCGGGCTGAAGACGTTGAGTCGGTCGCGGTGGCCGGGTATCCGAGCAATGCTCGAGGTCACCCGACTCGCCGGGCGGCGTGTGAGGGCCGGCCACGTGAGTTATGTGTTGGCACCGCGGCTGAATGCAGCTGGCCGACTCGGTGATGCCGGCGACGGGTTGCGTCTTCTCTTGAGTGACGATGATGATGATGCGCTGCAGCTGGCTCGCTCGCTAGAGGCGGTCAACGCTCGGAGGCAAGAGTTGGACAGGAGGATCCACGAACAGGCAATTGAAGAAGTAGAGCGCTCCGTAGATGTCGAAGAGACTCGAGGGTTGGTGTTGGCCAATGATGGGTGGCACTCGGGTGTCATTGGAATCGTTGCCTCGCGTGTCGCTGAGTTCTACATGCGTCCGACGTTTCTCGTTGCGCTGGACGGTGATGAAGGACGTGGATCGGGGCGGAGTGTCCCAGGGTTCGACCTCCATGACGCGCTGAAAGATTGTTCTGAACATCTCGAGCGGTGGGGAGGGCACCAATACGCCGCGGGGCTCACGGTGCGGCGCGAGAATGTTGCGGCATTTCGTGATGCGTTCGACACGGCTGCCAGGCTCCGTTTGTCCGACGAAGATCTCATCCCAACTCAGCGCATCGACCTGGTGACTCAGGTCGGTGCGCTCGATGATGATCTCGAACGGCTGATAGGACACCTGGAGCCATGTGGGGCTGGTAACCCGGCACCCGTCTTTGGCGTTCGCAATGTTTCGGCAAAGGACGCCAAGACCGTGGGTGCCAACCATCTCAAGTTCTTGCTGCGGGACGGCACCGGGAGTATCCCGGCGATTGGGTTTGGATGGTCGGATCGAGTGAGCGAAGGTTGGTGGCGCGCCCCCGTAGACATCGCTTTGCGTCTCGACCGAAACGAATGGCGAGGGAGCAGCACGCTACAGGCCCGCGTGGTGCAGATCAAGACGGCGGATTGATGCGCATTGTCGCCGGCAGGTTCGGAGGGCTCAGCTTGGGCAGACCATCTGACAAGCGTGTGCGGGTGACGACCGACCGCGTGCGAGAGGCGTTGTTTGCAATTCTCAGTCCCACGCTCCAAGGTGCGCGGGTGCTGGATCTATTTGCTGGTTCGGGCATCCTCGGGCTGGAAGCGATTTCCCGGGGAGCAGAGTGCGTGGATTTTGTTGACATTCTCCCCGCCAGCCTCAGCGCAGTGCGGAGGAACGTCGCCACTCTGGGCTTGGAAGAGCAAACTCACGTGTATCGGGGGGACGCACTACGATATGTCGAGCGTCTCGAAGAGGGTGCCTACGACCTGGCGTTTGCCGATCCACCATTCTCATCGGACCAGGCCGTTGGGCTCGTCGAGATCTTCCGCGGACGCGCGTTTGCGAAAACGCTTTCTATTGAGCATCGTTCAAACCTGAATTGCATGGGCGACGATACCCGCCGCTATGGGGACATTGCCCTCACCTTTTGCTATTCGCCATGACTAAAATCGCGATCTACCCTGGGTCGTTCGATCCAGTTACGCTCGGCCACGAGGATATCATCAAACGATGTTTCGCGTTTTCCGACCGCGTCATCGTTGCCGTGGCTGTGAATTCGTCGAAGACGCCCCTCTTTACCCTGGATGAGCGTGTCCAGCTACTTCATTCCGTGCTCGACGGCATGGAACACGTGGAGGTCATGCACTTCGATGGGCTGCTTGCGGATTTTGCCCGTCACGTAGGCGCTCATATGGTAGTGAGGGGACTTCGAGCAGTCAGCGATTTCGAGTACGAATTCGAGATGGCACTGATGAATCGAGGCCTCAATGCTGAGTTGGAAACGGTCTTTCTAACTCCGGCCGTCCACCTCACGTTTCTCCGTTCCAGTCTGGTGCGCGAGGTCGCGTCCCTTGGTGGGGACGTGAGCGGATTCGTGCACCCGAAGGTTGAAGGTGCACTACGAAAGAAGCTGAGAAGATGACATTCACAGATGATCTCAGGAGACGCGCTGCAGCAATCGGCGGTACGGTGGTTTTGATCGAAGGATGGGATGAGCGCGTTCAGGAAGCGGGGGCCACATTCGAGAAGGATGGAATCGGCACCGCACTGCTGCTCTCAGAGACAATGGAGGGCGATCCCCGCGTCCCGAGAATTGCTGAGCTTCTCCGCTCCAGGCGACCGGACAAGGTCGAGAGTGACGAGCAGGCTCTGGACCTGGCAACCGACCCGTTCCGTTTCGCTGCGGGATTGGTCGCGCTGGGTGAAGCCGATGCCGCTGTCGGTGGTGCAACCGCCCCGACCGCAGCAGTGATTCGGGCTGCGCTCTTGGCGATCGGACCGGCTGAAGGGATCAAGACGGTGAGCTCGTCGTTCTACATGGATTGTCCGATAGCCCCCGCCCATCCATACCGCTCCGATGCAGGAGTTGCAGAGGTGGCGGAGCGGGCAGAACAGAGGACCGTTTTCACATTCACCGACTCTGCCATAGTACCCGATCCGACGGCGGAACAGTTGGCTGAGATTGCGGTGGCCGCCGCACGCGATCGTTCTTTGATCGTAGGCGACGAGCCGGTTGTGGCTTTCCTCTCTTTCAGTACGAAGGGAAGCGCCGAAAGCCCCAGGGTTGACAAGGTGCGGGAGGCACTTGGACAGTTCCGCAAATTAGCACCCGATATTCCCTGCGATGGGGAACTCCAGGCAGACGCGGCGTTGGTTCCGGGTATCGGAAGTAGGAAGGCACCGGGCTCCATCGCGGCCGGTCGCGCGAACGTCTTGGTGTTCCCTGATCTTGACAGCGGGAACATTGCATACAAACTGGTACAGCGGTTAGGAGGCGCGAGCGCCATCGGTCCGATCGTGCAGGGGCTCCGTTTGCCAATGGCCGATCTGTCGCGCGGTGCTAGCGCCGTGGACATAGTGGACGTTGCGTCCGCCGCTGTATTGCAGGCAAACGCATCGTCTTAGCAAGTACCGGGAGGGGTAATGAGCTTCACAATGCGCAAGGACGAGGACAATGGAGTAGTGGTGCTGGGCGTGGACGGGCAGCTCATCGTGGGCAATCGACACGAGCTCAAACAAAAGGCGCTCCAGGCCCTCGAAAGCGGTGATCGGAAGTTTCTGATCGATTTCACCAGCACCGGTTACATCGATTCCTCGGGTCTCGGAGTGCTCGTCTCGATGTCGAAGAAGATCCGTGAAGCCGGCGGTGAACTGCGGCTGGCCGGCTTGAACGAAGATCTTCGCACGTTGTTCGAGTTGACCAAGCTGGACTCGCTGTTCGAGATCGCTGACGACATGGACAAAGCTCTGGAGTCCTTCTGACGAAGTGACGGCGCCGCTAAGGCTATGTGTCCGAAGGAGCACAGAACCCTCTTCTGAAGCTCCTGATTGGCCTGTGGAAATCTCGGTACGGGTTCCCACGGCTATCGACGTTGTCGAAGAAGCTGTCGACCTGGTCGCACGGCATTGTCTTGCCTCCGGCCTGCCTCCGGCCACCGCGCGGTTCAAACTGCGGGTGGCTCTGTCTGAAGCTCTCGCCAACGCCATGATCTATGGGAATCGCAACGATTCAGAGAAGTCCGTGGAAGTCAGAGTGGTGGTTACTACGCAGACGATCTCGGTGTACGTCTCTGACGAAGGTGACGGCTTCAACCCTCACGATGTGCCCAATCCGACCCTTCCCGACGGTCTCGAACAGACTAGCGGCCGTGGATTGTTCCTCATTCGCGAGATGGTTGACGATGTGCGGTTCAACGAGAAAGGGAATTCAATCTGCATGATGATGCGCCGCGCCTAGATCGGCTCGAGGCTGTGCTAGACGGCCTCGGCACGCTGGTTGAGGGCCGCATACTGATCTGGCAGTTCGACCGGGGTCGATTGAAGCCGGTCGTGGGAGTTGGGAGTTTGTCAGCTCCTCAGGTTGAGATTCATGATGATGGGACTGTGAGCCCAATTGCAGCAGGGCGCTTTGTGGAGCCCGTTGAAGGGCTGGATGGATACTGGTATGAGATTGCTGACTCCAAGCAGGAGCCCGAAGAAGTCGCTCGGCAAGTTGGGCCGATTATCGCGTCGCTGCTGAATCGGGAAACTGCCACGCTAAGAATGGCAAAGGCCCTTGCGTCGCGTTTCGAAGAGGTCGAACTCATCTACACGATCACCGAAACGTTGGGCAGTACCATTCAACTCCGCGAAGCGGCTCAGAAGATAGTAGAGGCGGTGAGCGAAGTAGTCGGCTCCCGAAGAGCCTCGATCCTCGTATACGATCAGGCGACCGATGAACTCAGGGCCGTCGCGGGCGTCGGACAAGATGTCACTATGTTTGAGCCGATTCCGGTCAGTGATCCGTGTTCGATTGCCGCCAGGGTGTTTAGAGATCGCACGCCGATATCGTTTGATCCCGAAAACGCCGACTTAGCGTTGACGCCATGCGGAGCTGAACGCGGATACAGTGGATCGGCGTTTCTCTCCGTGCCGATCTTCTATTCCGGTCCCCAAGACGACCCGCGCACGGTTGGGGTCATCAACCTTACCGACCGTTCCGGGGAAGATGTATTTGGGCTTCAGGAGACACGGCTCATCTCAGCCATTGCCAGCCAAATCGGCGTGGCAATCGAGAACGCTCGTTTGGTGTCCCGCGATCTCGAGCGCCAGCGACTGAGCCACGAGCTACAGCTGGCTCATGATCTTCAACTCAAACTGCTCCCGTCTCCGGATACGCTTGGGCTGGGTGTCGACACCGCCGCCCACTGTCAACCGGCCGAGAGCGTCGGTGGCGACTTCTACAACTACCTGAGGCTGCCGCAGGGTCGCGTCGGGGTGATGCTGGGTGATGTTTCGTCACACGGATTCTCGTCCGCGTTGATCATGGCGCTCGTGTTCTCTGCCGCGGGCATACATGCTGAGGAAGCGGAAGCGCCGGATGATGCGCTCCGGGATTTGCTTGCGTCGGTGAAAACAGAATTGGCCGACACCGAGATGCACATTGCGTTGTTTTACGGTGTTGCCGATCCAGCGGCAGGGACTCTCCGCTTTGCCAACGCGGGGCATCCACACGCCTTTCTGATGGCCCGCGATGGGAGCATTGAGCGCCTGGGCGCGACCTGTCCACCGCTCGGTCTGACTGATGCAAAGGGCATCGTTGCGAGAGCCGTGCGGTGGAGGGCGGACGAAGATTTGCTGGTGCTATTCTCAGACGGGCTCACCGATGCCGTCGATGAAAATGGAAACCAGTTCGGCGAAGAACGGGTCATGAATATCGTCGGAGCGTGCCGGGAACAACCGGCGGAGAGTATTGTGGACGCGGTCGTGCGTGGAGTAAAGGAGCTCGCGCCGCTCGCGAACGACGATCAGACCATCTTGGTGCTACGAGCCTGAGTGGGCCGCCGTCTAGGACAGCACTTCCTGCATGATCCCGCGATCCTCGACCGGATCGTTGCGGCCTTGAATCCCAAACCGGACGACGTAACGGTTGAGATCGGCTCGGGGAAGGGGTCCCTCACGCGGCGACTGGCGCAGCAAGTGGGCCAGGTTGTCACTATCGAGAAAGATCAGAGGCTTGCCGCAAGCTTACGTGAGGCAAGAGGCGATGAGGCTTTGCCTCCCAATGTCCACCCTGTTGAGGGCGATGCTCTGTCGCTCGATTGGCATTCGTTGGTTGCAGATGCTTCTGATCTCGATTCTCGATTCCCGATTCCCGCTTTCAAAGTGGTTGGAAACATCCCTTATGCCATCACGGCACCGTTGATCGAGAAGGCTCTCCAGCCACCGTTACCACAGGTAGCAGTATACCTGATCCAACGCGAGGTTGCCGAACGGCTTGCGGCCGACCCCGGGGTAAAGGCATATGGTGCACTCACTGTGGGAGTCCAGGTTCTAGCGAGGGTTGAACGGCTATTCGCCGTCCGACCCGGGTCGTTTTCTCCGCCTCCGGAAGTGGACTCCGCGGTGGTTCGGCTTACCCCCCTTGCCGAACCGCTGGTCGCTGAATCCGAACGAACTGGGTTCCGACGGTTTGTGACATCCCTATTCGGTCAGCGCCGCAGGCAACTATCTCGAGCGTTGAGAACGGTGACGGGCCTGAGCAGGGCAGCAATAGACGAGAAGCTCCAGCTACTTGGGATGAGCACTTCTGCACGACCGGAGGTTCTGACGCGAGAAGAGATGCTGGGGCTGTTTAGGGCGGTGGGTGAATTGTCCGATGAGAGCTGCCATGGCTCGTGACGGTTTGCGGGCTCAACAGGCCGGGACGCTCGTCGATTCAGTAATGGAGGCGCTCCAGTCCGGGGCCATGAATAGCGGGTCCATTGCTCGAGACGTACTTGGCCTGAAGGGCGCGCCGGATATCGTGGCTGATCGAGTCGTGCTTGCGCTTGTCGGGTCAGATCCGCGCGTTTGTCGTCTCGGCAATGGTATGTGGGCGAAGGCCAATGCCACGTTTGATTCCCCGAAACTGTCTGATTGTGTGTTCGCAGTTGTCGACGTCGAGACCACTGGACTCAGCGCTGGAAACGGCGACAGGATCGTGGAGGTCGCGGTTGTCGCGGCCACCAAGACGACGTTGCAGCTTGTGTTCGAGTCGTTGGTAAACCCGGAGCGACCCGTTGGAGAGTTCACCTCGTCGATCACGCAGATAACCGACGAGATGGTGAGGGAGCAACCCACCTTTGCCGAGATAGCGGATGATGTGTTAGCCGCATTGGCAGGACGCGTTTTCGTGGCTCACAATGTGTCGTTCGATTGGGGATTCGTATCGCGAGAACTGCGTCTAACCAGAGACCTGGTTTTGGAGGGACCGAAACTGTGCACGGTCGATCTGACACGCCGATACGTGAAGGGTTTGAAGAGGCGAAACCTCGATTCGGTGACACAATATTTCGGAGTTGAGATCGATGAACGCCATCGGGCCGCCGGTGACGCGCTCGCAACTGCGCGTGTCTTGCAGCGGTTGCTGGATCTGGCCCAGGATGGTGGAGCGGTAACCGTCAACGATCTCCTCTACCGCACCGCTGTCCGCAAGCAGAAACGCACCGCGATGCCCCGTTCGATGGAGGAACTTTGAGTCTGGTCTTCACCTTCAATGTTGGCGCGATACGCTGTTCGTGCCTGAACGCCGGCAGCTTTTTTTTGGACGGGGGGGCGATGTTCGGAGTCGTGGCCAAGCCGCTCTGGGCGAAGCACTTTGAGGCGGATGAGCGCAACCGGATCAAGCTCGCGCTCCGCTGCCTTCTCGTTGAACACGACGCCGGGCCTGTGCTGATTGACACCGGCATCGGGAACAAAGAGGACGAGAAGTTCCTGAACATATACGGAGTTGAGAATTCGGGCGCCTCGAGCCGGACGATGCTGGAGGATGCGCTTTCAGAAGCGGGAGTTCGCCCTGAAGATGTCCGTTATGTGATAAACACCCACCTGCATTTCGATCATGCTGGTGGAAATACCTATGTGGTGGAGCGGGAGACGGGGCAGGATATCACGGCACGAGCCTACCGCCGTACCGGCTGTGAGCCTCGTCATTCCTTTCCCAATGCGACCTACGTCGTGCAAAGAGGCGAGTTGGAAGCGGCAGTGAATCCGAATGAACGTACCGCCGCAAGCTACCTTGCCGACAACTTCCAGCCCGTATCCCATGCAGACGCCTGGCGCCTCGTAGAAGGAGAGGCGGAGATTGTCCCCGGCATCTCCGTGATCCGCACGCCCGGACACACGCCGTTTCATCAATCAGTGCTGATCTCCGATGGAGACGAGGTTGCTTGTTACGCGGGCGACTGTGTTCCGACTGCGGCTCACGTGCCGCTTGCCTGGATAATGGCGTACGATCTCGAACCGCTAATGACGCTGGAAGCCAAGAGGGAACTGCTAGGCAGAGCTGAGGCAGAGGGCTGGACGATGGTTTTCGAGCACGATCCGAAGGTTGCCACAGGACGAGTCACACGGGACTCAAAATCGTATGTGTGCCTTCCGCTTGACACTGCTTCAGGGCAGGCGTAGCTTGGATCTGACAAAACGGGAAAGCAAGCGTGTTTTCGCTTCACCCTGCTGCCGCCGACATA
>JBDGYW010000217.1:0-9001 GCA_039588935.1 Gemmatimonadota bacterium
TCGGACTGCCAGAATATCGGAGCCACATCAGGAAGGTCTGCCGGTGCTGCTCCCATTGCTTCAGCTGCTCGAGCCACGTTATTGGCCAGCTGCTCGTTGAAGATCGACTCGATCCCTGTGTAGCCACGGCGGGCGAGCTCGTCGCCGCTGCGCTGACCGCCATACCAGGCTGCCGTGGTCAGATCCCACTGTCCATACCGCTGGTGA
Organism: Gemmatimonadota bacterium; assembly: GCA_039588935.1. Lineage (GTDB taxonomy): Bacteria > Gemmatimonadota > Gemmatimonadetes > Gemmatimonadales > GWC2-71-9 > JBDGYW01. The sequence continues at coordinate 208 of JBDGYW010000217.1, forward strand.
TACCGGGCCAGCTGGGTTCCTACCACCGTGTCTTGTGCCTGCGGGTTACGCCAGTCGGCACCGGCCAATCCTGCCCGTGCCGCAAGGCTCTGCCATTGCGATTCGAGAATCCCGTAGGCACCGACAGCGTTCCCCCGTGGCGTCTGTTTCACGGCGAGGTAGTTGCCGTCGTAGGTGCCTGATTCGACCATTCGGATGGCTGCCATGAAGGTGTTGAGATCACTCATCGAGAGAACATCCCTTGTACTCGGTTGAGACCTGCCATCAGATTCCCGGTTCCCTGCTTCACCTGCGCTACCCGCTTGTTACGGTCGATCTCATCGGCATACGACGCCTCAAATCGCTCTGCGAACCGGGCACCGAAGTCCACACCCTGCACACTCTCAGGTACGTCTCTCCCTGTGGTCGTTGGCAGACCACCTGGAGGCACTGCCCCGAAGGACGGATCCCATATTGGCACGTCGGGCCCCGGCTCCTCGAGGAGATAGCCTTCGTGCTCCCATTCGTTGAGCCGGGCTTCCTCGTTGGCGTCATGTGAAGCACGATGGTCCTTCATCAGCTGCTCCGTGAGCAGGGCAATCTCCCAATCCTGTGGGTCACGGCGAAGCTGCTGCCGCACCATGCCCTTGATCTCCTGTGCTGCCCGAGCCGGATCCAGCGCAAGGTAGGCATTCGGTCGGAACGGTGCCCGCAGGTCGTTCTCCAAATCGAACTCCCTGGCCTGCTCGATTCGAGTCTCCAGAGCAGCTTCCCACCGCTCCCCGGTGCCGTTGGCAATGGCAATGATCTCTTGGAGCGCATCAATGGTGAACTTGTCAACGGTGACACCAGGACCGGTCCATCCGAAGGCATTGGGGTTGATCAGCTTGGCGGCAACCGCCTTCTCCTGAAACTCGATGAGCTCCCGTTCGGTCATATTCCCCAGGATCGACTCGAGATCAGCTGCCCGATACATCGGCGCACGACCGGTGACACCAATGTGGGTGTCGGGTTCGAGGTTGCCTTTGTAGATGTAGTCCTCGGAGTACCCACCGATGTAGGGGTTCTCCTCCCCCTCTACATCGGCCTCATTGATGTTCGGGCCCTGACCCACGGTGTAGGTGCCGAAGGTCGTCGGCTCACCCGGGATCCCTGATTCGACTCCTGTGCCCTGGGGTTCACCGGTGCCAAACATCCCGGCACCCACCACTCCACCAACAGCCTTGGAACCAACGTAGCCAGCGTCGAGTAGCTGCTGAGCGGTGACTGCCTGTTGGTTCTCCTCGACAATGCTGGGACGAATGGACTGACCCGTGATGGGATCGACCGTCCACTCTCCCTGTGGTCCGACGAACGTGGTCGGTACTCCTGGGTCACCCACCACCCGGCCATCGGGGAGCACGGTGCCGATCGGGAGTGATGGTGCCGGGGCTTCTGGCATCAGCAATGTCATCTCTCCAACGGTCAGTTCAGGGAGCGTGAAGCCACCCTGTTCTGCCAGGGCCATTGCAATCGCAACCGACTCCTGATGTTCTTGAGCCTGCGGGGATACCTGGTTCAGAATGACACCAAGCGTCGTCAGCAAACCACCCGTGGTCACATTGGCGATGAGGAGCTTCTTGCTGATCGACAACAGCGAGTTGACGAAGCTCTTTTGAGCGAGGTACCTGAAGCCACCTGCACCACCTCGAAGGATCGTGGTCGGAATGGCAAGCCCCTGCTGGACACCGGCAAGGATCGATAGCAACCGGGCACCAGCTGGTCGGTTGAACGGGTTGGAATGAGCCAAGGCACCACCGACACCTTTGCCTACTGCACCCCGCAATCCACCCGCCCCTGCAAGGGCGGCCATATCAATGAGGACATCGCCCCACAGCTCATGCTCTGCCATGTCCGCATCCATGGCGGCGTACCGATATAGCTCACCCATATCGGACTTGGAAGGCGTTTCACCAGGAATCCCCGAGTCCACCTGGGCACTGTTGCGGAAGTTGTCGATGTGGTCGAACAGCTCTTGAAGATGCCCGTATTGCATCAGTTCCCCGATGGGACCGAACTCCACAAAGGGGCCGGTGTCCTCGAAGAATTCCTTGGCTTCGAGGTCACGGAAGGTGCCGTAGGCCAGTGCACCCACTGCTGCTCGCCGCTCCTCCTGGCTGAGCGTTGCCACGTTCTTGTCGTCCATCAAGAAGAACAGCACCGACATATAGAACGCCACACGGGACTGCACGTCCATGCGCTTGAAGTCAGCAAAGGTCTCGGCCTGAGCAATGTCCATTTCGGCGAGCTCGAGAGTCAGGTCACGGTCAGTCATGGCGAAATCGTATCATTCTGCTCGCTCCGTTCCAGGCTGGGTGGCCGCTCGGCCGTGAGAAGCAGGGTGTCTTCAAACCCACGATCCTCGAGGAGACCCTTGAACACCCTATCCCACAACCACTGTGCGCCACGTTGCGCCGATGAATCCGGGGTCATCTGATGGTTGACGTACCAGGCCAGTGAATCCTCGAACCAGCGACGTGTTTGCTCTGCCGGTACGACCTCCCCCGGCTTGAGTGGCCGTGAGGTGCTGGAGGTACGCCACCACTCGGTGTCGAGCCCTCGTTCCTTGGCAAACACCTCGGCTTCACGCCACCGCTCCCAGGCATGACGATAGAACCCGGCCAACTGCGGGTTGTAGGCAGCGAGAGCATCGTATGCCGACTCGGTTTCAGCCACACTCTGCAATTCCCGCATGAACACGCCGTAGGTGGCACGTTGATCGGCACCAACCACCTTGCCGTCCTCCCAGGCATAGAACTGGAGAGCAATCTTGTCCTTCTCGTCCCGGTACCAGTCGCCAACGTGGTTGTCACGCCAGTCTCGGAACCCTGCGGACTTGGAGCCCCACTTCTCCCGGCCCTGACGCAGCAATTCGTCACGTTGTTCGCTCAGCTCCCTGAATGCCTGATTACCGAGCTGGATCGAGATGATCTGTTGGGCCATATCTGCCGTCACCGTCTCACGGGTACCATCGATGAACTGCTGTCGCCACGCCTCGAAGAAGAACCCATCATCAGGCGACTCATCAAGCCAGGCCATCGCCGTGAGTGGAACGAACTGCTCCAGCTCCGGATGTGCCTCCATCTCTCTGAAGGCTTCCTTGCTCACCGGACGTGGCTTGATCGAGATCGAGCCACCAGTGGTCAGCAACGGTTCCTTGCCCCATCGATCGATGATGTACTGCCGGGCGAGCTCACGTGAGCCATAGACCTCCTCGGCGATTCGCAGCTCGGTGCGAAAGGCCTCCATGTTGATCCACTGTTCGGGGTTGTCGGTCTTGAAGGCGTCACGAACAGCAATCGTCGGTGACCAACGGGGCTGTGCAGGTGACGCAAAGGCGTTGACGATCCGCATCGTGGCGATGTGACCGGCCACTTGTCGAGCTTCCTCGATTGCGGCACGCCGGCCGTCCTCGCTCAGCGGGTTATACCGGGGGTCACTCGACAGATACAGCATCTCCATGATCTCGGTGGTCTCGTCGGCGTATTCATTGTCGAATTCGCCGGAGAACAGTCGATCGATCAGCCGTTTATACGTTGACGGCAAGACGCCCGAGATGACTGATCCGAGATCGGATGTGTCGATGGGGCTGAAGTCGCCAAAGGCCACGAAGTCATTGACGTCCCTCATCCACGTCGGCATCTTTGGTCGCAGCATCGATGCCGGGATCTGCCACACCGGACCGAGGCCAGGCAAGAACGCCGATCGAGGCGAGCCAGGATCGATGAAGAACAGCTGCTTGGCGGCAATCCTCGGATCGAGGTTGGCTGCACCCTGACCGCCAGGGAAGATACGTGACAGTGCCTTGGCCGGGAGCCAGGTGAACGTCTCGTTGCCGAATTGATCCTCAGAGAACCAGCCCTCACGTCGAGCAGTGGTTGCCAGCTGTGCGGGACGACGCAGGTTTCGGATGGCCTGACCCTCGTTCATGTATGGGTTGAGCAACCGGCCCCATCGAGTCAGCACTTCCCACCATGCATCAGCGAACGGAGCCACCAGCCGGGCCGCATCAGCAGCGTTCGAGCTACGGGACAGGTCATAGAGCAGATCCTTGGTCTTGTTCAACGCCTTGTTCTTGGCAACAAGGTCGAGCTCCTTCATGTTCGACATATCCAGCGGTGATTCAGGTATGTCGGGGAGCTTCTTGAAGCCGTAGTGCCCCGCCCACTTGTTGACCATCACATCGAACTGATCTTCGATTCCGTTGGTACGAGCAGTCTGACGGAGATGGGCTCGCAGGTCGCCGTCAGCATGTACGTAGAACCGGGCCAGCTCGTCGTGGTATACCAACCGAGCAAGTGGCTGCCGGAACAACTGGCGGGTCGGGATGGTTCCCAGAATCTCAAACATCCAGTCGGTGAACTTCCGCATTGCGACGTTGCGAATCTCGGTTTCCTTCGGTGCAAAGGTCCGGATCGCCTGTGGCATCGAATCAGGCGTATCTCCGTAGATCGTGGCAATGTCATCCTCAAGCGTGCGCCAATCATCGGCCGACATGCTCTCGTTGATCCGTACTCCACTCCCTTCATCGACACCATTGCCGATGAAGTTGCGGACTCGATCGTCGCCTTGCTGGATGACGTAATACTGCCGATCACCGAGCTGACTGAGATCAACCACGTTGTCCTCGGAGCGCAGCATTGCGAGCCGCTCCTGCTTGGTGAGTCGCTGGCCGCCTACCGATGATGTTGGTAGCCCTCGAGCTCGCAGCTGCTCAATCAACTGTCGGTCCGTGAGATTGGAGTAGTCGTCGTACATGCGCTTGCCGTCACCGTGGTGCCAGATCCACTCGCCGTTGACTTCCTTGCGGTAGATCCACTGACCACCGTTCATGCGGGCAATCTGTGCCTCATGGTTCTGGAGGGTGTGCCGCAACAGCGCCTCGTCTATCGAGCCATCGGCTTTCATCAGCTTCGACAGGTGAGTGTTGGCATCGGCTCGCCGGGCAATGTCCTTGACGACAGTCTGACCATCGGTGGTTGTGGTCAGAAACTCGAATGCCTCGTCTACGCCATCTCTGGCTACTCGTGAAGCCAGTCGATCGGCGTTCATCTGCACCAGAGAGCGAACCACCCCACGCTCATAACCAGAGTCACCACGACGGGCGATGTGCCAGGAGTTTCGTCGAGCATCGAACCGCTCGTTGATGTATGGCAGGTTGTCGAGGTTGCGACGTGCAGCATTGACGCCGAGACCACCCTTGACTTCCCACCAATCATCAAGGTTGTCTGTGACGAGATCGATCATCTTGCGGCCTGCGGAGTTCTTTCCACCAAAGCCAGCCAGTGCCACATATGACGCCGGGTGCATGAAGGCATGCCCATATCCCGATGCCATGATGCGCATCAGTTCGTCGGGACCGACACGGAAGAACCAGCCAGCACGCAACAGAGCAGCATTCCGCCAGATCGCCATCCCGGTGTCAGCCATCTGCATCATCAGCTGCTTCTGAGCCAGGCCAAGCTCCTCCACACCAAGCACCCGCCGCATCTTGTTCCAGAAGGCACGTTGGTGCGAGGTGACCTGGCGTATGTCACGGATGTTCGGCAAATGGAAATTGCTATTGCGGAACTGCGACTCGTAGTGCGAGCCGTGGATGTTGTACTCCGTCGTAGTTCCATCTGGTTGCGGCATCGAGGTACGACGGCCGTGCATATCGATCAGCGGATCACCAATGTCGTTGTCGGCGTAGTTCTGAGCATGTAGCTGATCCTCAAATACCTCATCGACGTGCTTCTTGATGAAGTTGTCGCCATACCCAAGCTCACGGAGGTTGCGTCTGTAGAGCTCTTGAATGTCCTCAACCACCGAGCGCCATGCAGCCGGCCGGTTGTCCCTGATATCCATCTTGCGGAGAATCTTGTTGATCTCCTGATCGCTGGCTCGCAAGGTGTAGAGGTACGAGGTGACATCATCAACCGCCTGATCGACGTTGGAGAAGTCGAGAGTGACCTGTCCACCAGTCTCAGCGTCAAAGGACCGGCGCCATGCCTGACCAATACGCCCATCATGGTCAAGCTGAATGACGCCTCCTGCTCGACCCCGCTTGCGGTTCATCTGCACCTTGGAGCCAAGCGTCGTGGCACCAGCTGCCCTGTTGAGCCCAAGTCGAGGGAACTCCTCGAGCTGGATACCGAGGCGAGGAGTCAGCACCTTCTTGACATCATCGGCGTTGCGAGCTGCTGCAAGTGCGACGTGATCGCTGGTGCTTAGTCCCTTGTAGACCTTCTTGATTTCGGGGATGAAGGTCTCGTTGATTGTCCACTCAACGAGCTGGCGACCACGACGCTGCCGGTAGAAGTCCTCGGGCGTCGTGCCCTTGACCAACGGTCGTCGCAGAAGGTATGCCTTGGATGCAGCCGCCCTCTCTCGGGGTCCATGGAGCGTGCCTTCGAGAGCACGTTCCAATGACTTCTGCTCGGCGACCGATTCCATCTCGTCAAAGAACTTGCCGAGCTCCTTGCGACGGGTTCGGGCAGCGACTCGATCATCCATCGGCAACGTCTTGTCGCCCATCCGTCGAGACATCTCTTGGAACTCGTCGAAGTGCTTGGGATTGGCGTGATGCAACTTTGCATGGACCAATTCATGCTCAATCACAATGTCATGGAACAGCTGCTCGCCACCGTTCTTCTCGATCCACAGAAAGACATCATCAACCGAATCGAACCCGGCATCGAGCATCCCCTGTCGGTACCGGGGCAGGTTGCCCTTTGGCACCTGATACTTCGCATCCAATTTCCCTGCCTTGGCATCCCGGAGGGAGCGGTGATATGCCTGCGAGATCCCGGCTGAGTCATACATGATCGGATCGAGACCGGCTGCGATCGTCTCGTCGAACTGCCGGAGTTGACGATTGAAGGCAGCTGTGCCTTCGGTGTATCCCTGTGATTTGAGAGTTTCGATCCAGCTCAATCGATCATGAGGGGCCTCGCCATAGACGACACCGAGAGCACGGCCAGGTGTAGTTGGCCCGTCGTAGATACCGGCCTCGGCGAATCGAGTTCGCAGTGCCGCTGCTTCTTGCACCCTCCGGTCACCAATATCGACAAGACGACGGCTTTTCATCACCCTGGTGGTGATGTCAGCAACCTTGTTGTAGGGATCACCGACTACACGTAGGTACCCATCAGTTGCACCGGAGATGAGGTTGAACGGCAGGGTATCTGGCTTGGTGACGTGGATCGCTCCAAGCCGACCAATGGTGAACGGGATGTTCTGGTCACCCTTCTGCAACGTTGTGGCGTGTTGCGCCTCGAATGCCTTGCCGGTGACATCCACTCCCCGCTCAGCCCTGAACTGCTCCTCTGTCTCCGTGAAGGCCCGGTCGAGATCGACCTGTCCCTGTCCTTGCATCCCCTGGGCTCGTTCGATCAGGGCGCTGCGGAATCCCGGCATCTGCTCGACGGGCTGTGGAGCCGGTACATAGCCTTCACCGAGATCGACCTTGTTGCCGAGGGCTCGCTGCCGTACAGCCTGCTCCAGCGGGGATGCACCCGATCGCTGAAACGACTCCAGCAGGTTCTCGCTCTCGTAGCGTTCATCGGCCTGGGTGTGACGAAACACGGTACGGGCGACACGGGGTAGCCCATTGTCGTAGATCGAGTCACCCACGAACCAGGCGGTACGGGATGCAGTCTTGACCCCATTGATGGCCTGATCAAAGATGCTCTGCCGCTCGTCGTACTCACGGGACGTGATCTCGTGGAGTGCCGGGTTGTCGAAGTCGATCCGGGCCTGAGCCACACCAGCTGCCAGCTCCATCGACGGGAAGGCATGGAGACGTGCGAAGTTCGCCAGGTTGCGGGCATCGTCCTCGGTGAACGACTGGCTCAGCAGCTCCCGCTGTTGCAGGAACTCGATGGCGGCATTGAGGTCATCGGTGTCATTGCCCGCCCAGCTGAATCCAAGGTGCTCACTGCCCATTCTCGAGCAGCCTTGCGAGCCAGGGCGACGGCCGCTTCTGGTACATCACCTGCAGCACGACCTCGGCGGGTAGCGGTTGCGTGTTCGGTTGTACGGTGCTCATTGATGCCGGATCTGTCTGGTTGGTGGATGGGCCAAAGACTCCCTGGGGTGGGATCGGTGGTCCCGCTACAGGAGGTCCGCCCGGACTCGGACCAGCTGGGCCGGTACCGGTCGGGAGGGATGACCCTCCCACCGCAAGCGGAGCGCCTTGCTGTTGTTCAATGGAGGCCTTGCGAGCGCCATGCGGTTGGCCCGACGCAACTCGGAGTGGCTGTCGGGCGTTACCGGGTCCGCCATCTGTTCTCGCACCTGATCCTGGGTTCGATACGGGAGCAGGGTTTGCGGGCTGCTGGTAGCCGCCCCTTCGTCCCTTACCTCGGGCCATGTCATCTCCTAGCCGGTAACGGTGAGCGAGACATTGGTGAACAAGTCGAGCTCGGTGAGCAATGCTCCATCGCCGGTCACGGTCAACGGCTCATCCGGTGTGAAGGTCACGACCCACGGATCACCGGATGATCCCACTCCGGTCACGGCCACCGTGGTGACCGTGGACAGAAGTTCGAGGGCAGCCTTGATGTCGGCTGCCGATGCATCCCACGCAATTGCTGCGGTGGTCTGTGCATCCACCGTGAGGGTGAAGGTGCCGGAGTCGGCTACACCAACATCGATCGTCTCCACCTGGTTGACCGGATTAACACCGGCCGTGGTCGTGCCCAGCGTTGCGGCATCGAAGATGTTGCCGACAGGCGTGAACGTCTCGGTGGTACCGATCGAGTTCCCTGCCGTGCCCTCGACCTTGGCGGTGAGT
>JBDGYW010000218.1:0-9000 GCA_039588935.1 Gemmatimonadota bacterium
ACGAGACGATCACCGTCCTTGGTGAATGCCACCACTGATGGCGTCGTGCGTCCACCCTCGGAGTTGGGGATGACGACTGGGTCTCCACCCTCCATGACCGCAACCACGGAGTTTGTTGTGCCTAGATCGATCCCGATTACTTTGTCCGCCATTCCCCGCTCCTTGTTCATTGAGTTAGATGCACACGATCACTGAGTGGTCGCAGAGCAAGGCCCATACCATGGAAATCTGCCAAAATGGCAGAAAAGGTGTTGCTGAATCTTCCGGGAGAAACGCCGTATTCTAATGTTTGACAAGCACTTAGCGGTATCGTAGGTTGCGGCCGAGATGTTCCCTTACAAGGACGACAATCCGACGATCTTGACACCGTACTTAACGGTTGCCACGATCGTGCTGACGAGCGTGATCTGGGTGCTGTTCCAGAAGGCGGGCGCCGAACCCGGCCTGTCCCAGTCCGTCTGCGATCTTGGAGTCATACCGAGTCGGCTCTTCGGCGCTGAGGCCGAGCCGATTATGACGCAGAGAGGGCCGGTGGTCGTTTGTCCGAACGCCCCGAGTTTCGCCTGGTACACGGTGGTCACGTCGGTCTTCTTGCACGGTGGTTGGTTCCATCTGATCGGCAACATGTGGTTTCTCTGGGTGTTCGGGAACAACATCGAAGACGCCATGGGACCCGGTCGTTTCGTGGCTTTCTATCTATTCTGTGGAGTCATCGCCGCAGCGGCTCAGATCCTCGTGCAACCGGGGTCGCCTGTGCCCATGGTAGGAGCTTCGGGGGCTATAAGCGGGATCATGGGTGCGTATCTCGTTCTGTATCCGACGGCACGCGTGCATATGTTGGTCGTGCTTTTCGTGTTTATTACCAGGGTGACTGTTCCCGCATACATCATGCTCCTTTATTGGGTCGTTCTACAGGCGATCGGTGGTCTCCCAACCATGGCCGGCGCGACGACCGGTGGCGGAGTGGCGTTTCTGGCGCATCTCGGAGGGTTCTTTGCGGGACTGCTGACGATAAAGCTATTTGCGAAGCCGGAACTCTTGGCCGCGCATAAGGCACACGCTCGTGTTGAAGTCCACACGCGCCGACCACCGGGATATTTCTGATATGTACCTCGCGAAAATCGTGGGCAGAGTCGTTGCGACCGTCAAGCAGGACACACTCGAGGCGCAGACGCTCCAGTGGATTCAGCCGATTGACGCGAATGGCGATTACCGCGGGAGCCCGATTGTGGCGGTGGATTCTATCGGACTCGGACCCGGCGAGATATGCTACTACATCACCGCACGAGAGGCATCGTTCACTCTGGAAAACTCATTCGCCGCGGTGGATGCCGGGATAGTTGGTAAAGTGGACTCAATCACCCTGACGGACGAAGGAGCAGGGGAAGAAGGAAAGGGGACGCGGGAAGCGTGATGGTGAGGGCGCAACGTACAACGCGCCATGCCGCGTATGCCGCTCTGCAGTTCTGCAGCGCGGTGACAGGGGGAGGGGCTGCCTAGTGTTCTTGGCTCGCGTTGTCGGAGAGGTCGTTTCTACACACAAGAACGACCGTTTGCAGGGTAAGAAGCTGCTCTTGGTGCGGCGACTCGATCTCGATGGTCAACACGACGGCTCTACCGAGGTGATCGCGGTGGATGTGGTGGACGCTGGTGTGGGCGACAAGGTGCTCGTCGTGCAAGAGGGTAGCTCCGCTCGAACGGTTCTGGACGATCCCAAGGTGCCGGTTCAGGCGGTCATTGTAGGTGTAGTCGATAGCGTAACCATCGAGAAGCCCTGAGGTATCCGGCCATGGATGAACGGGAACTCGAACGGATCGCGGAGGCAGTGGTGGAGCGGATTCGGGGTGGCAAGATGCTCTCGTCAGGGGCAGGGAGCAGGGAGCGGGGAGCGGGGCCGGACACTGTCGGTTCGCTCTCCGAACTCGACACAACCCACTCGAAACCCGAACTCGATACGCCTAGCCCCGCTCCCGTCTCCCCGCTCCCCAATCGCCTCGCCCCCCTCATCGACCACACGCTCCTCAAACCGGAGGCCACTCGAGCCGACATAGAGAAGCTCTGTGCTGAAGGGCTCGAACATGGGTTCTGCTCGGTATGCGTGGATGGCAGCTGGGTGGAACTCTGCGCCAAGCTACTCGCTGAGACAGAGGTTAAGGTCGCGACCGTAGCTGGGTTTCCGCATGGGGCGATGACCTCCGGTGCCAAGGCTCAGCAGGCCGTGGAGTTGGTCGGACTCGGAGCAGACGAAATCGACATGGTAACTGCCATTGGGCGAATCATCGAGGGCGATTGGGACTTTGTTGAGGACGACATCGCCACCGTCGTGGAGGCGGCGGATGGGAGGGTCGTCAAGGTCATACTGGAGACAGCGGTGTTGCCTGCCACTCGTATAGTCCAGGCGTCCGCGATCGCGATGGTGGCTGGGGCCCACTTCGTGAAGAGCTCAACGGGTTTTCATCCGTCGGGAGGTGCCACCGAAGATGCGGTGGCATTGATGCACGCGGCGGTGGGTGACAAGCTCGGAGTGAAAGCTTCCGGCGGGATCAGGGATCGTGAAACTGCACTTCGTTTGGTAGCGGCTGGGGCGACACGAATTGGGACGTCGAATGGGGTGGCGTTGGCTCAAGGGTGAGATTTGCGTTGCCTTGGCTAGCATCGGAGTGCAAGCATTTCAGGGTAATTTCGAGCTTCACACTACAACTGCGAGTTCTATATGACGGATTCCGAACGGGCAATGAATCGCAAACATCGCCAACTCGACCGCCGTTCTTTTCTAGCTGCGGCGTCGACTGGTGCCCTAACACTCATCCTGCCCCAACGCTCGAGGTTGCATGGTGCGGTCAGCCTAACCGGCGCAACCGCGAATCCCGTCCGCGTTTCCGGCCGGGTCACAGGTGGTGGTCGAGGGCTGGCGCGCGTCGCAATCTCCGACGGACTGTCTGTGGTGGACAGCGATGCCGACGGATACTTCGAACTCTTCACGATGAGCCATCGCTCGTTTGTGTGGGCCTCGCTACCGTCAGGTTATTCAATTCCACAGAACCCAACCGGAACCGCTTCCTTGTACAGAATCATCGCAGCCGCTCGGGGTGGTGAACTCGACGTAAACTTCGAACTTGAGCCGCTCCGCAGATCAGACGACCATCATGCGGCCCTACTCCTGGCTGACATCCAGGTACAGGATGAAGACGAAGTCCGGTGGTTTCACGAACAAACCGTCCCTGATGTCCAAGCATTGACGGCGGATCTGGGTATCGAGACTGTCGGAATCGCGTGCGGTGACATCGTGTACGATCGTCCAAACCTGTATCCAGCTTATGAGAGTGGTGTCCAGAGCATGGGAATTCCATTCTTCCAGGTGCTGGGAAATCACGACATGGACCAGTCTGCTTATACGGACGCATTGTCGACCACAACCTTTAAGGGGCACTTTGGTCCGCCCTACTACTCGTTCAATCGAGGCTCGGTGCATTATGTCGTTCTCGATGACGTGTTCTGGGGGGTAGCAGGATATTCCGGCTATCTTACCCAAGAACAACTCACATGGCTTGAAGCAGATTTGAGTAGGGTGGAGCCGGGCAGTCCGGTGGTAGTCTGCGCACACATACCTGTCCTCGGCAGCCGCCACCTGCGCACAGGGCAGTCGTCACCGGGCCCGAGTATCTCGGTCACCAACCGGCAGGCCCTCTACGAACTCCTCTCGCCCTACAACGTGCACATCCTCACCGGCCACACCCACGAGAATGAGCATGTGTTCGAAGCCGGTACCCACGAACATGTCTCGGCCGCAGTGTGCGGTGCTTGGTGGAGTGGCCCAATCTGCGGCGACGGGAGTCCCTCCGGATACAGTGTTTACGAGTTCCGTGGCGAAGAGGTCAACTGGCGATACAAGGCCACGGGACATTCATTTGAGTATCAGATCCGCACATACCCCAGAGGCTCCGTCCCCGCCGCGCCGGACGAGGTTGTGGCGAACGTGTGGGACTGGGATCCAGAATGGACAGTGGTTTGGTATGAGGGTGGAGACCGGCGCGGAGAAATGGCGCGACGGGTGGGGAGAGATCCGCAGAGTGTGGGACTCCACACCGGTCCTGAATTGCCGCCGCGGCGCACCTGGGTAGAGCCCGTGCCGACCGGTCACCTCTTCTTCGCACCTGTTTCGGCAGCGGCTTCAGATGTGCGCGTCGAAGCGACTGACCGGTTCGGGCGCACGTACTCGGCTACCGTGCCCGGGTAATACAGACTGCTCAGTCGGGAGTTGACACGCGGCGATTTGCCAGCGTAATGGCACTACTCGAGTTGTGGCCGCGCCGGTGCGTACGTCCGAGGCGGGCAGATTTTGTGTTGCGCGCGAACCATGAGTTCCCAAGATTGCAGGGCATGAAGTCGAAGAATCTTCGCATATTCCTTTGCATTTCGCTCCTGCTGCCGATAGCGACGACAGCGGCCGCCCAGGATACAGCCCAGGTCGTTATCGCCGCAACCACCGATGTTCATGGTCGTGCCTACCACTGGAACTATGTGACCGATAGCGAGGCGGCTTGGGGGCTCACCCGCGTCGCGACCGTGATCGATTCGCTTCGCGCCCGCTACCCCGGTCAGGTCGTGGTGGTGGATGTGGGTGACCTGATTCAGGGCAATTCCTTTGCGAGCTACTACGCGTCGGAACGGCCCGGCGAGCCGCACCGGGTAATAGATGCTCTCAATGCCGTCGAGTACGACGTAGCCACTCTCGGCAACCATGACTTCGACTTTGGGTACGGTGCTCTGAGACGAGCCTTGGCGGATGCGGCGTATCCGGTGGTGTCGGCCAACGTCTATAGGCTGCCGCGCGACACCTTCGCCTTCCAGCCTGAAGTCATGTTGTCTCGGGGTGGTGTGAGTGTGGGTGTGACTGGCCTCACGACGCCGGGCGTGATGGTGTGGCACGGCGATAAGATCGCCGGACAGGCATATGTGCGGCGCATCCTACCCTCCGCCGGCCGCGCTATGAGGCGTCTGCAGGCAGCCGGAGCTGATCTGAGAATCGCCGCCGTCCACTCCGGAATGGGTCTCCAATCGTCATACGACACCACTGGGGTCGGCCCCGAAAACGTCGCAGCCCAGTTAGCGCATCTGCCGATAAAACCACACGTCGTTCTCGTCGGACACTCTCATGCACGAATCACGGACATGGTGATCGATGGCGTACATTTCTTCCAGCCGTCTCCGTGGGCACTATCGCTGGCGGTCGTGCACGTGATTCTGGTTGGGGACCAAGACCGCGGGTACAGAGTGGTGCGCGTGGTCGGGGAGGAGATCTCTGTCGCAGATGTGGAGCCACACCCGGCAGTGGTCCGGCGACTGGAACGGGCACACCAGTCGGTGAGGGAATGGGTGGGCACGACCATCGCAACGGTGCGTGAAGAATGGGGCACACGATTTGCGCGCGCCGAGGACACACCCATCATCGACTTCGTGAACGAAGTCCAGAAAAGTGCGAGCGGAGCCGACCTCTCGGCGACACCGGCGTTCGATCCTAATGCCCGGCTCGGGCCGAATGCTGTCAGCATGCGTGACGTCGCCGGAATCTACCCACACGAAAACACACTCAAGGCAGTGTTGATCAACGGGGAGACGCTCAGACAGTATCTCGAGCGATCCGCCGAGTACTTCCTCGAGTACCGGCCTGGAGCACCGATCGTCAACGACACGGTGCCAGGGTACGACTTCGACATCGTGAGTGGTGTGGATTACACCATAGACCTGACGCAACCTGCGGGGTCACGTGTTCGCCAGATAACGCGGGGCGGAGAATTGGTAGGGGCGGACGACATCCTCTCGCTTGCCCTGAACAGCTACAGGCAGGGTGGCGGCGGCGGCTTTGCGATGCTCAGGGACCTGCCGGTTGTCTACGACCAAGGAGAGGATATTCGGGATCTGCTGATCGAGGCGATTCGTAGGGCGGGTCATCTCCGTGTTGAAGACTACTTCGATCCCTCTTGGAGCATCGTCCCGCCCGAGGCTGCGGAAGCGGTGAGAGGGGCATTCGATGTCGCACGGCCGGTCGCTCCCACCTACCTCCAGGTGGTGACTGCCGATTCGATGCCGACAGTCTTCGTTGTCGAGGATACCGCGCCCCCGCCCAAGCCACCACCACCGACGATGCCGGCCGTGGCGCAAATGAAGTTCCCGTTGGCTCGAACCGCCGGTGAGCATCAGCTGGGCAGGCTCGTGGCTGACGCTCGCCGCAACGGAGTGCGCGCCCACTTCGCGATCGTTTCGAGCGAGACCATCGCGGCGGATCTACCTGCCGGCTCGGTGACTCGCGACGACCTTGCCGCAGTCTTGCCCGCCGATTTGTCGCTCGTGAGACTGACACTCACTGGCGAGGAGCTTCGTGCTGTCTTGGAGTATGTGGTGGCCGCCGGCGATCCCATCGCACACGTTGCGGGGCTCGAGGTTTGGTATGATCCTGGGCGTGACGAGGGGCGCAGGATACGGAGCGTGCGGTTTCCGGACGGTAGAGATGTCCGAGACAGCGAGAGGTATACCTTGGCGACAAGCACCTCGCTGTTCGACGGCACAGCCGGTTTCTCAACGGTCCAGTGGCTGCCTCGTGAAAACGTAGAGACATCCGATGTGGAGGCATTGGTTGCCTACCTGCGGCGACTGAGGCAGCCGGTAGAAGCTCCTCCAGCGAATCGATTCCATACATCGAGGTGATCCCATGAGCGGACTGTTGCTGGTGCAGACAGCTGCAGAACAGTTGGCTGCTGCCAGGGAAGGACTCGACACGCCCTTCTTGGCGCGCCTCATGGGCCTGGCGGGAATGGGCACGATGATCTGTCTGGCGTGGCTGCTCTCGGCCAATCGAAAGCGGGTCAATTGGAGTCTGGTAGCGAAAGGCGTGGGCCTGCAGGTGGTATTTGGGCTTTTGGTGCTCAAAACACCAGTTGGCCGAGCACTATTCGAGTTGGCCAACGGAGTGTTCCTGCGATTACTTGGCTTCACCGAGCAGGGAGCGGCGTTTCTGTTCGGCAACCTAGTGCACGACAACGTCCCAGTGGGGATACCGATGGGAAGTCCCAACGAGACGTCGGCGATCGCGTCAGGAGAATTCTGGGCGAATACCGGTGCCTCTTTCGCCTTCAGCGTGCTGCCGACGATCATCTTCTTTGCCTCGCTGGTCTCTGTGCTCTACTACCTTGGCGTGATGGAGCGCATCGTGAAGGGCATAGCCTGGGTGATGTTTCGTACCATGCGGACATCGGGCGCCGAGACGCTGTCAGTTGCAGGCAACATCTTCATCGGTCCGACCGAGAGTCCGCTTCTCATCAAACCGTTCATAACCGGGATGACCGGCTCAGAACTCAACACCGTTATGGTTGGCGGATTCGCTACTATCGCGGGTGGGGTGATGGCTGCTTACGTTGGGATGTTGTCCCCTTACTTCCCCGACATAGCTGGTCATTTGCTCACCGCAAGCGTGATGAACGCGCCCGCGGCCCTTCTCATCTCGAAGATCCTGTTGCCCGAGACAGATGAGCCCGAAACCAAATCGTCGCTCGACGTATCGGTGAAGACGGAAGATGCCAACCTCATTGACGCGGCGGCCGGGGGAGCAGCCCAAGGGCTCAAGCTTGCGCTGAACGTTGGTGCCATGCTGATGGCGTTCATTGCGCTAATCGCAATGTTCAACGCGATAGTGGGCGGTCTGGGGGGCTTGGTGGGGCTTCCGGAGCTTTCTCTGCAACAGATCTTCGGCTGGGTGCTGGCCCCGCTGGCCTGGCTAATGGGCGTACCGTGGGCAGATGCGATGGATGTCGGGTCGTTGATGGGGATCAAGGTGGTGATCAACGACTTCGTTGCGTATTTGCAGCTCGCCGGGGGGCTCGAGGCCGGATCCACGATGTCGCCGAGGGCGGTCGTAATCTGTACATATGCACTGCTTGGGTTTGCCAACTTTGCGACCATCGCGATCCTGATCGGCGGCATCGGCGGCATAGCTCCCGAACGCCGGAGCGATCTGAGCCGGCTTGGACTCAGGGCTATGATTGGGGGCAACCTCGCCGCGTTCATGTCGGCGAGTCTTGCAGGAATGGTTTTGTGAGAGGGGGCGCGTGCCCCCAACTCTTCCGCCATTTCCCACCGTGATGACCGGCGACCGCGATCTCTCTCTTGCACTGAACTCCATCGGCGGAGCAGTCTCCCCCAGCGTGGCAATCGTGCTCGGCTCCGGGCTGGGCGGACTGGCAGATCAGATCGCTGAAGCGAAACGTTTCCCGTACTCAGATATTGCCGGTTTCCCGGACACAAGTGTCGCCGGGCATCGAGGCGAGCGGGTCGTGGGCGAATTGGAGGGGACGTCGGTGATCGTTCAGAGCGGTCGCTTGCATCTCTACGAAGGGCGCGACCCCGCCGAGGTGGTGTTGCCGATTCGCGTTTTTGGGGAACTCGGCGTGCGCAAGTTGATCGTGACCAACGCGGCCGGCGGAGTGAATCCGTCGCTCCGACCACCGACACTGATGTTGATTGCCGATCACGTGAACGTCATGTGGCGTAACCCATTGAGTGGCAAGAGTTTAGATGGAGAGGAGAGGTGGCCGGACCTCTCGGATGCCTACGACGGCGAGCTGAGGACGATCGCCCGAAGCGTGGCTCTTGCTTGCGGGATCCAGCTGGCTGAAGGGGTTTACGCGGGCGTGTTGGGTCCCAGCTTCGAAACGCCGGCAGAGGTTGGGATGCTTCGTCGCTTGGGGTGCGACGCAGTGGGTATGTCCACAGCCCCTGAGGTGATCGCGGCGCGAGCGCGCGGGATGAAGGTGCTGGGTGTCTCGAGCATAACCAACGCTGCGGCCGGGCTGTCCAAGACGCCGTTGTCACACGATGAGGTGCTGGAGGCGGGACGGATGCTGGTTGGCGATCTGGAGCGGCTTATCCGGGGAGTGATTCGGCAGCTTGGATCCAGAGGGTGATTGCAGATTGAAGATTGTAGATAGGCGAATGCAGATTGGCGGT
>JBDGYW010000219.1:0-10327 GCA_039588935.1 Gemmatimonadota bacterium
GGCGTGGCGAATGGTCTCGCCGACCGAACGTCTATCCTCACTCTGACGGTAACCGAACTGCCAGACTTCAGTCTGTCAGCAAACCCCGTCGCGCTTTCCATCGAACAGGGCGGCAACGACACCGTTGCGGTGACGCTCGTACGGATGAACTTCACCGGTGAAGTTCAACTCACGGTTGAGAATGCGCCGGCCGGAGTGAATGCCTCCTTCAATCCCACGTCGACCACGGGTGACGCATCGACGCTCTCGATCACCGTCGGCGTCGCGGTGGCGTTGGGTGAGTACTCGCTGACTGTACGTGGGGTGGCAACCGGTATAGCTGACCGCACGGTTACGCTCACGCTCACGGTGATCTCCGAACTCAAGGTCGCATTCCGATTGGATGACATCCAGGCACACTGGTGTGCGACCACCGCCACAGAGGTGACTCAGATGTTTGTTGACAAGGGGATTCCTCTGACACTTGGGATCGTCGGGGGTGATCCTTGGTACGTGCCGCGCATTGATATGGGGCCGGATACACCCGGCGGGATGTTAATCAACAGATTCAAGAATGAAGCGCTGATTCAGATTGTGTCGCATAGCTACAACCATACGAATCTGACGACCCTGACCGAACAACAGCAGCGACAGGATTTTGAAGATCAGCAAAGGGTGCTCGAGAGTTTCGGTATCACAACTGTTGCATTCATACCACCGGAGAACGCCTACGATGCCACAACTGTCTCATTGATGAAGGACTTCGGGATGAACGTACTGTGCGCGCAATGCACCTGGTCGTCAGATCAGCCTCCGCTCGCCATCTCATGCCCGACCGACGACCAAAACCCCGATCAGCCGGTGAATGGTTTAACCCACATTCCGGCCGGTGCAGTTCTCGGGGATAACACCTGGGAGGATCCAAGTTCTCCAATGTCCTGGCCTGCGGCCCAGGACTGGGCTACAAGGCAGCTGAACGCCCAGCAATTCTCGGTTTTCATGATTCATCCACAAGAACTCACGTCTGATGGAGCCTGCACCACGGACGCGCCCGACAGCGGCAAGATGGCAACCCTGAACGAGATCCTCAATCAGGCTGTGCTTGCCTGGTCTCTCTTGTCACTCGAGGAGATGAACGAGTACATAATCTCGAGATAGGCCTCCACGACGTCCGATCCTCAACGCATTCCTATTGAGCATCCCGAACGATCCTCGATTTGTAATGGGAACCTTCATCGCGCCGAACTGTAATCACTTGACATATAATGGGTGTGGCCAACACTTACCGTGCGTTTGGATCTAGGTCCGGCTGCCTTACTGGTTGAATGACTCACGCTGCTGGCTGGAGGTTGGAATGACGCGTGCTACTCTGCTTTCACTTGCCACCGTTTTGATTGGTGCTCGGTCGAATTGGTTGAGAGGTGCCTGAGTGATAATCCGGAACTCCTCAACGCCCGCAACGACGACGGCATGACACCGCTCCTGTTGGCCATTTCGTCGAGACACCCCGAGTTGGCTAATTGGCTGCTGGACCAAGGGGCCGATCCGACTATCGCCAGAAACAATGGGGTAACCGCGCTTCACTACTCGGCGCTCAGAGGGTATCGGGATCTCATTGAGCGACTGGTGGCTCTTGGTCTAGGCGTGAACGTGCAGACCAACGCCCAAAGCACTCCGCTCCTGCACGCGTCCGGGAACAGCCACACCGCAGCCACACTGAAGCTGCTCGAACTCGGAGCTAACACGGAGCTTGCCAACGACTACGGCCGTACACCGTTGTTGAACGTTGCACGGGAGTCCGGTGATGCCAGTATGGCTCGGCTCCTGGTCTCGCGTGGGGCGAACGTAGACGCTTTGGACATATTTGACGACTCGCCGATCGTCCTTGCCGCATGGAGGGGGTTCGCCGCGATCGTGAACCTGCTCCTCGACAGCGATGCGGACGTACCCGTCACCGGCAGCAGGGGATTGCAGCTCATTAGATACTCTGCCGAGAGGGGCCTCGACCGCCTGATGCGCGAGTTGGTGGACCGGGGCGCCGACCTTTCACTTGAGGACGGCCAAGGTAGAAACCTAATGCATGCTGGTGCGCTCGGAGGGTCGGCAGCGATCGTCCGCCTCTTGCTCGAGCAGGGCGTCGCCGCAGGCGAGCCTGATGTCTTTGGCTGGACGCCGCTGCACTATGCGGCTGCGAAGGGGCGGTTCGGGGTCGCTGAGCTGCTCGTAGGGCACGGAGTGGACATCAACGCGCGTTCATTGAGTGGTCATTCAGCGTTCAGTCTGGCGTCTGAAGAGAATCAAGCCGACGTCGTGAACCTCCTGGTGAGGCGCGGCGTCGTGGAAGACCATCGGCAGTTCCCCAGTCTTTCTGGCCCTTACTTAGGCCAGACCCATCCGGGTGATACGGCGGCGCTGTTCGCCCCGGACATCGTGTCGATCAACTGGGGAGGGCATAGTAATGTCACCTTTTCCCCTGACGGTACCGAGGCGCTTTGGACCCCGTACAGCATGCCTTCTGACTCGGGCTACGGACACAGTGGGATCATGGGTTCGAAACAGGTTGACGGGCGCTGGACACCGCCGGAGGTTCCCAGTTTTGCGAGCCTCGAGGGCTATGGTGGTGACGTACCGGTGTTCTCGCATGATGGAGATCGGCTCTACTTCCTTTCCACCAGGCCGCTGTCTCCCGGCGGTCCGGGCTCAGACGAAAACATTTGGATCGTGGACAAGACGGCCGATGGGTGGGGTGAGCCCTACCCGGCTCTCGGTGAGGTCAACTCGGTGCCGATGCACTGGCAGTTCACGCTCACCAAATCCGGTACGATCTACTTCGCCGGTTCTGGCCCGGACGCTATTGGACGGGGCGACGTATACAGATCGACCTTGGTGAATGCTGTTTACACAACGCCGGAGAACCTAGGGCCTATCATCAACACGACTGCTGGAGAGGACAGCCCATTCATCGCGCCGGACGAGAGCTACCTGCTGTTCACCTCATCCGGCCATGAAGGAGCGGGCGATGCGCTCGGCATCTACATGAGCTGGAATGACGGCAACGGAGGATGGACGGAACCCGTCTTCACCGGAATCATCGGGCTATGTCCCCAGGTCACGCATGACGGGGAGTACCTGTTCTACAAAGGTCGGGGCGATCACGGCGGCATCCGCTGGCGGCAGGCAGAGTTTCTGCACGCCCGGAGGCCGGACAATCAGTGAACCGCAATCGCTTGCAGGGGGGCTCGATGTCAAGACGCCTTTGCCTTTTCCCGATTCCCGCAAGACTCACCATGGCGTTTATGTTCTTGCTCGCCGCCTGTGGCTCAGCCGGTATGGAAGGGCAGAGCACTATCGAAGAGCAGAACTATATCGACCGCTATCTTCTCTTTTCTCGGGTGGTAGACGTTGGTGGTAGAAGCTATGCCGATCTCTTCGTGAGTTTCCCTGGTCCCGACGGTACCTGGCAAGAGGCTGTCTCACTGGGAGACAGGGTGAACACACCTGTGCATGAACTCTTTCCTGTGGTTTCCCCCGACGGGGAGTACCTGTTCTTCATACGGAACGTCGATGGCGATCTGAAACCTCACTGGGTGCGGTCGACGGTATTCACCGAGTTGAGGCTGCAGTGAGAGCGCTCAAGTAACGGGAGTGTCCGCACTCGGGTGGCGTGTGGTTTTCATTGACACAAACGTACGGTCACCGTTCAACGCCTGCCAGTTGGCCCGAGTGCCATCCTCGAGACTCAGTCACCCCGCCGGGCGAGACGCTCGGCCCGTTCCTTGATTCCCAGCATGTGCTTTCGCATCATCAAAATCTCGCAGAGATCCATGAAGGCCCGTTGCATCAGGCCCACCGGCCGAGCCCGGAGCCGCGTCACCAGGCGAGTCTCATTCGGTCCGATTGGGTAGAGGCCTGTCGCCCAGGTGCCACCGTTGAAACCACCAGCACTTACGTCACCACGAAAGAATAGGACAAGAAAGCGCTCGGGCTCCAGTATACCGACCCGGATGCGGCCGGTTCGAGTGAGTGGGATCCAGTCACCTACCTTCAGGTCCTGATAGATAGGGATGATACTGTCCGCGCTCGGGGTGCCACCATTGTCGAGTCTGTCATAGCTGTAGTACCCGGCTCGGTGGTACCCTATCTGTACCAGCCAGGGCCAGATGTCGACCGGGGTGGCGTGAATGGTGATGCCCCTCGTGGCGTTGAAGGTGGGGTCCTGCACCGCCGAGTCGCCGGGCATTGCCATGTGGATTTCCTCGGCGGTCGCTCCCCAATACAGAGACCACGGGCGATACACGAACCACACGAAGCCGATGGACATGATGAACGCCGTGGATAGAACAATGATCCAACGTTTGCGGTTCATCAACCTTTTTCTCGGTATGTCCATGGCGCCACTCGCTGAAAGTGCGCCCGTTCAATCACTCCTGAGCGATAGTACGGGATCCACACGGGATGCACGCAAAGCCGGTACCAGCGACGCGGTCATCGCCGCCAGCACCAGAAAGACTGCGCTGCCCAGATGGGAAGCTGGATCGAGCGGCCCAATTCCCAACAGCAGTGACCTCATTCCCCTCGCCACGAGTATGGCCACCCCACTCCCGAGGACGATTCCGACTGCCGAGAGCCCGAGGCCCTCGAGAACCACCATACGCACGACTCCGATCGGACGCGCGCCCAACGCCAGGCGAATACCGAGTTCGCGAGTCCGCTCCAGAACCGCGTATCCCGTCACGGCATAAACCCCCAGAACCGCGATGAACAGTACAGCCATCACCAACACTCCGAGTATCCCGGCAAAGACCCTGCTTGGCATCAGCGCGGCAGCGGTCACCGCCTCGAGGCGTTCGAGGCCTTTGATCGGCATGTTGTTGTCCAGAAGGCGGACCTCCTCTCGAACCGAATTGAACAGCAGAGCGGGATCACCGTGCGTCTTGAAGAGCAATGCCACGACTCTGTCCGGCGACTGTCCTCTCGGAAACCAGAAGTGCGGACTCGTACGTTCGTTCGCGAAATCGGCATTCCGATAAATGGCGTCGCGAACCAAACCCACGACTTCGACAGGTGGTTGATCTTCAGTAAGCGTTACGGTTTTTCCAAGCGGGTCTTTGTCGGGCCAGAAACGGTCGGCGAAAGACTGGTTCACGATGATCACCCTGGGAGAATCCGTGTCGTCTTGGTCGGTGAACTCTCTCCCGCTCACGAGCGGCATGCCCATGAAGTCGAAATACCCCGGAGTGACGGAGTTGTAGTAGGCCCATGGTGATTCGTTCGGCCCGATCTCATACCCTTCCGGCGAAATACCGCCCCAACTCCACCGGTCTCGCGAGAGCGGCACCCAGCCAGCGACGACAACGGCCTCTACCCCGGCGATTCCCGCACAGCGTTCCGTCAGGTCCTCAACGAATCGCGCCCCTTGTTCGTACCCGTAGTCGCGTAAGCGCAGGTCCAGAGAAATGACGCCGATGTGGTGCGTGTCGAATCCGACGTCGAGACCGTAAGCACGTTGGATGTCGCGCACCGTCAACGCGGTGATCGCTATGAGCACGGTCGAGCCGGCCACCTGTGTCAGCACAAGTAGATTGCGCACCCCGAACCTGCGAAACCGCACCAATCTGCCCGTGCCTTTGAGGGTTGCCAACAGGTCCGGGCGTGATGCCTGAAGTGCTGGAGCCAACCCGAAGATCACGCCACTCCCGACGGTCAGGGCCGCGGCAAAGAACACTACCATCGGATCGACCGTGACATCGACCGGAAAGGGGTAGAGACTTCGGCCGTTCGCGAGAAGCTGCGTTTGCCAGTGAATGAGGAGCAGGCTGAGTGAGCCAGCGATGCCGAACAACAAGATGCTTTCAACCAGCAGTTGTCGCACCAGGCGCCCTCTTCCCGAACCGAGCGCGAGGCGCGTGGCGATCTCGGTCCGTCGCCTGAGCGCCCGGTTCAACAGCAAGGTCGCCACGTTGGAGCAGGTGACGAGCATCGTTACACCCACGAGTACGAACCAGAAGATCAAACTCGGCCAGAAATTCTCGTGAAGGGGCCCAAGCCGCGACTGCAGGTCGGTGAGCGCCAGCAGCCGCGCACGCCGTCCCGAGTTGTCCTCCCACAAATCGGGGTGCCGAGCTGCTAAGGTCGAGCTGATGGTCTCGAGCTCCGCCTGGGCCCTCTCGATCGTTTGGTCCTCATGCCGGCGCCCGACCACGACGAGCCTGGGCCGGGGCCCATCGTTCCTTCTCTCCTGTTTGATGGGTATCCAGACGCCGGCCTCCATGGTGCCGCTCACCATCCCCCATGATGAGCTTGGCGGCGCCACGCCCACAATGGTGTAGATGCGGCCGTCAATCTGCATCGTTTCACCGAGCACTGAGTTGGCGCCGCCGTATTCCCGCTGCCACAAGTTGTGGCCGATCACGACCTGATCGATTGGCAATTCCGTTTCGTTCAGAGCAAGCCCGCCACCGAGTGCCAGCCGCCGTCCCAGGACCTGGAAGTAGTTCTCGGATACCTCCGCGCCTTTGATCTCGCGTTCAAATCCTGACCCAATGCGGACGATGAAATCGACCTCCGGTATGACGGCACCGACGGCCTCCATTGTGGTGCTCCGCTCGCGGATCTCGAGATAGTCCTGATAGTTGATCCGCATCCATTGGGATCCAGGAGACGAAGACTCACGGACGATGAAGACGAGTTGCTGCGGATCCAGGATGTGCGGGAGTGGGCGGAACCAACAAGCGTTGATGATCGCGAAAGCAAGGGTTGTGAGGGTTATGCCGAGTGCTGCGGTCACTGCCACGACGATCGTGAATCCGGGCGTCTTTCGGATTCTTCTCGCCGCGAGCCGAATGTCCTGGAAGACCGACTCCCAGTAAGTGCCTGAGGTTCGTCGCGGGCGACCCGCAGCGGGACGCAGGCGCTGAGCAAATGCGTGGGACACGGTATCCCACACTACCCTCACCCACACGTAGACAATGCCGCGACGCCCAAGCCTGGTGGAATAGGCTCGCAGGGATCCAACAAAGGTCCGTTCCATCTCGGGCCCGAATCTCTTGCGAAACTCAGCCGGATATAGCCACAGGAGGATCCGAAATACGCGGGTAGAGAGAGACTTATTCATGGCGCCTCAGGCATCACTGCCCTGAACGAGGTTCTTCGCGCGCGCAGCCGCGAGATAGTCAGTGAGGCGGTGCACATCTGCAACGAGCACGTTGCGCCCATGCTCCGTGATCCTGTAGAAGCGCGGTCGCCCAGCTGCTACCGGCGCGTCCGCAGGCATCTCCACCTCCGCCACGAGCCCTTTCTCCAGCATGTCTCTGAGTGCGCCATAAAGCATGCCCGGCCAAAGATGGACGGTTCCGCCGGTTCGTTCGCTCACTTCATCCATGATCTGTAGGCCATGGAGATCGTGGTCGGCCAAAGCCAGTAGGATTTGAAACCAGTGGGATTTGAGAGGTTTCTGCCGTTTTGCGCTCGACACTGGGACGCTCCGGAATGGGTTTTATACGAATACGTATATACCTACGCGTATAAACCCTCGGGAGTTTCAAGGATCCCGCTCATCGGAGCGGTTCGAAGGCGGTCTCACGAAGGCGGTAAATGACGATGCCCGAGATGATCGCGGCCGCCATTATGTAGTACACCCACGCAATCGGCGAACCGGTTTCCCGAATGAGCCAGGTAGCTATGTAAGGCGCGAAACCTCCAAAGACCGTCACCGCGAGCGCATAGCCGGTCGTCATCCACGTGGACCGGTTCCGGGTAGAGAATATCTCGGCTATAGCTGCCGGTCCAGCGCCGGAGAAGAGGGCGATCACCACACCTAGTACTACCTGCAAGGCGATGACGACCCCGAACGGCGGGCCTGACACCATCAGGCTCGCTACAGGGTAGGGTAGCAGCACGAAAGCGGCACAACACGCCAGTAGCAACGGCTTGCGGCCCACTCTATCAGAGAGACGCCCCGTCAACGGTATCGCGACGACCAAAACGACGAGTCCCACTGTGTTGGACCAGAGGGCTTGGGCTCCGCTGAGGCTGGCGTACCTGGCAGTAAACGTCGGCATGTAGTTCAAGAAGATGTAATACGCCGCCGTCCACAGGACAGTGAACCCGAATGCACGTCCGGCAAGCCAGATGGGCTTGACATCGCTCTGGGATGCCGCGGTCGGGGTCTCTTTTTCCCGGGTGTAGGCAGGAGTTTCGTCGATATTCCGTCGCATGTACAGTCCGACCGGACCGAGCAGACTGCCCAGCAGGAAAGGCACCCTCCAGCCCCAGGCTTCCATCGCCGCCGGGGCTAGTATCGTGCTCAAGATCGCAGTGATCCCAGAACCCAGGAGCACACCTCCCGCTACACTGCACTGCTGAAAGCTACCGTAATACCCTCGTTTGCCTTCGGGTGCCCACTCCACTATGAATGCTGTTGAGCCACCCCATTCCCCACCTGCGGAAAATCCCTGCATCAGCCGAGCGACCAGAATGAAAAGTGGGCCGGCCAAGCCGATTGTCGCATAAGTCGGAACTAGGCCCATCATCACTGTGCCGGCCGCCATGAGGAAGATTGTCAAGAGGAGAGCAAACCGGCGCCCTTTCACGTCGCCGATGCGGCCGATTATTATGCCGCCGAGTGGACGCGCGAGGAACCCGCTGCCAAACACCGCAAACGATGCAAGAAGCTGAGTCGTCTCGTCTGCCGAGGGAAAGAAGTTTTTTCCAATGATCGCGGCCAAGAAGCCGTATACGGCGAAGTCGTACCACTCCAGCACGTTGCCGACGACCGCCACGGTTACGGCGCGTCTTGCTTTAGCGGCAGATGGTCCTGGCCTTTTTCCACTCACCCGAAGCTCCTACCGAAGAAGTCCGGTACGACGAAAACGCGATCAAAACGCCGGATAATGCACTGGTTGTCGGCATACCGCCAGGCTGGTCGGCTTGAACCTCAACATCCTGTGCAGGTTCTTGCCCAAGGAAATTGACTCCGGAGGCGCTCGAATTGTCTGGGAGTTGATCGGGTAGGCTTACCATGGTCCACCATCATGAGACAAATGGACCGTTTTCGGGGTTGCCTGCTCGGACTGGCTGTAGGTGATGCCGTGGGGACCACCCTCGAGTTTTCCACTCGCGGCACTTTTGAGCCGATCACGGACATGGTTGGTGGCGGACCGTTTCATCTGGCGCCGGGAGAGTGGACCGACGACACCTCGATGGCGCTCTGCCTGGCCACGAGTCTCGTACAGAAGGGAGGGTTCGACGCCAGCGACCAGATGGCGCTGTACAGCCGCTGGGCTCGTCACGGTTATTTGAGCAGCACTGGGCAGCGATTCGATATCGGCAACACCGTGGCGAACGCGCTCTCCGCGTTCCAGCGCAAAGGCGATCCATTTTGCGGTCCGGCTAGCATCCTTACCGCCGGAAATGGGTCGATTATGCGTTTGGCTCCTATCCCCATGTTCTTCTTCACGGATGAACACGCAACAGACCGTTTTGCCGGAGAGAGTTCACGCACCACACACGGGGCCAAGGAGTGCATCGATGCCTGCCGCCTGTTTGCACAGATCCTGCGGCGCGCACTGGCCGGAAGGTCCAAGGGGGAGGTGATCGGTGAGTCGGCTCTGACGTTCGCGGGTGCACCGAGAATCGTGGACATCGCAAAATGTGTGTATGCAGATAAGGATCGTTCTGGAATTCGAGGAACCGGATATGTGGTCGAGTCTTTGGAAGCGGCACTCTGGTGCTTCTTCCGCACTGACACCTTCGAGGCCGCCATTCTCGAGGCGGCAAACCTCGGAGACGACGCGGATACCACCGCAGCGGTGTGCGGTCAGGTAGCCGGTGCATTTTATGGTGAATCCGGGATTCCGAAACGCTGGTTGGAGCGGCTGGCGTTGCGGGATCTCATCACAGATCTTGCGGATCAGCTACGGGTTATGGGCGAAGAGGCCATTTGTTCCAACTCCGGCCGATCATAACCGGCATTTTTCGAGTATCTGCCGTTGCCTACGTACACCTTCACTTTGCGCGCTTGTGCGCCATGGTGGTCCAAGCGAGATAGTTGCGTAGCGAGTCGATTCGTGCGTCCTGAGCGCGTATGGCGGTGTTGGACCACCACCGTATATGTGTCATCTTACCGGTCATTCTCAACACGCGGTCTCCATCACCATTCGATTGGCCAAGGAGCGCAATGTGATGACAGCGGATCGGCCGCTTGCCGTGGGAATCGCAGGAAGCCCGCGCCGCAGGGGAAACTCAACATCCCTGCTGAACGCTTATCTGGAGGGAACCGCATCGGTCGGGTTTGAAACCGAACTCATCTATCTGAACGGCCTTTCGTACAAGGGCTGCCAGGCATGTG
>JBDGYW010000220.1:0-8994 GCA_039588935.1 Gemmatimonadota bacterium
GTGGGGCTGACGCGGCTGATCGAGGAACTCCTTTACGGGGTGGAGCCGACCGATGCGATGACGTTCGGGCTGGTCGGTCTTCTCTTCACCCTGGTCGCGGTGCTCGCCTGTCTGCTGCCGGCCTGGCGCGCGTTGCGGATCGATCCAATCAGCGTGCTGCGCGCCGAATAGGAAGGAGCCTGGCGGGATTCTCCCCTCGACCCCGCTCGATTCCCAAGGAGTCTATAATGCCTGCGGGTGATCTCACGGGCCCATAGCTCAGTCGGTTAGAGCAGCTGACTCATAATCAGTCCTCGCCGTTCCCCTCAAATCACTGACAGTCAGCAAGTTTCGGCGAATGAACTAGATGTACAAATCACTGTGTGTGACCAATGTGCGAGAAATGCCCTATGTGAGCGCTACATGGCAGTACTATGGCAGTAAGCAAAGCCCCTGCCCAAGGGCGTTTCAGCAGAGCGGCGAAGTCCACGTGAGAACACACGTCAGGAGCGTCCAGGAGCCGCGCTGAGCGCCAACGCTGACACCCTGCAGCTCTTGACACCCACCATCCCCACCGACGATTCACGCAACGCCAGCCTACCCGCGATGAACTTCACCAATGTCGCTCTTGGGTGCAGGGGCTGGCTACGTCCGTCTGCAGTCGCGAGCACGATCAACAACGCCGCGATGTGTGCACGCGCCGCAGAGACCCCGGAGGCCCCCCCCCACCGTCCGACCGCTGACCCCCCAGAAGGGATGCGATCTATTTCGCGGGGAAATTTTTCAGGTTCGGCTACCAGCGAGGCAGCTGGAGTCAACAAGTCCCATGACCTATGTGCGTTAGCTGCCGCAGGCGGGGTGCGGCAAAAATCTCCAGAACAAGCAGCGATCCGCGGTATTGACGCGGCATATCGCACCGTAGGATTTTGTATTGGGGCAGTCGCCACCGGTCGAATGGTGTCGTTAAAATGGGGGTGGAGGGGTCTGGGGTCACCCTTGGGACTTCTCAGCGCCCTCCCTCACACCCAACCCCTGCATTAAAAAAGGGGGGGGATCTACTAAAAAGTTTTACTCTATATATATAGTAATACTTATATGTAGTTACCGCCTCGAAGGGTTAGAGCCAGTACGTCCCCCCCCATTTTACGTGCACGCGCCGTGCGTGGTCTGAGGCCACACCGTGCCACCGTACCTCCCGCGCTAGACGGTCATCTGTCGATCTCGACGACGCAGAGGCACTCGCATCCGAGTGATGATGCGTTGGAGGATGAGTTAGTTTGAGAGGGGGATGCCGATCATTGGGCGCTCCTCTCCGACGAGGTCGCGGCAGCAGTCTCGGTGTCGATGTCCTTCAGTTCAGCCAGCCTCTCCCTCGCCTCGATCAACTCGGGGATGTCGGGATCGGCGTCCTTCCAGTCCTCAATGAAATGCGCGTACCAGTTGCGTTCGCGGTGTACCCCTCAGCGCTTGGTGCGATGACAGAGGCAGGCTAAGGATCGCAGCGACCGTCCGGTCCATCACTACAAATCTCGTTGGTACACAGGTCGTACCCCTCGATTATGCTGAATTGTCTCGCGACCATCGCTCCGTCGGTTCCGCAGAAATTGCAGATGTCGCCGGGTTCAATCTGGAAACTGATCGAGCCGTGCTTTGAAGCCTCTGCGGCCTGACTGTTACCGCAAAAATAGACTGGGCCATTGATCTCAATCGTCCCGTGGTCGATGGAACCGACCCCAGCATTGTTGTTCAGGATCTGACAACCATCCTGAAGCTCAACGTAGCCACCGTCGGTCGCAACGACCCCGCCGTCGTTATTCAACACCGCACAGTTCGACACTGTCAGAGAAGTGGCACCGCTTCCCAGCACACCGTCTTCGGTGAAGCCATCGACCGTGAC
Organism: Gemmatimonadota bacterium; assembly: GCA_039588935.1. GTDB lineage: Bacteria > Gemmatimonadota > Gemmatimonadetes > Gemmatimonadales > GWC2-71-9 > JBDGYW01. Next base: position 1,877 of record JBDGYW010000220.1, read on the forward strand.
GCCTTGGATCTCTACGAGTTCGTCCATGACCAGAATCCCGTTGTCTAGGCATTCATCGCAAGGTGGGGCCGGCGGCTCGATCTGGACGGAGGGTGGATCGTTCGCAGGATCGTTTGTGTCGTGCAAGAGCCGAAGGAAATACGCCCCGTTGCGTTGCCGCTGGGACAGTACAACATTTTCATTGTAGATCCCGGCCTTGATGCGGACGTTCACCTCACCGTTCAGCACGGCAGGAATGGCACGCACGGCCCCCATGATGGTGGCCTTGGCCGTCTCCGGAGCGAGGCCATCGTTGTTGTCGTCGCCGGTCGTATTGTTCACGTACAGATCCAGCGGACCGTCCGAGATCAGATCCTGCCCTTTCACGTAATGCGCGTTCATCGCGTAGGCAGCGGACGTGACCTGTATCCGCGGGCTGAGCGTCTCCGTGCCACCCACAGGCTTGGTGATCGTTACCTCCATGAACACGGGCTCGAAGTCGCGAAACACTTCCGGCAAGGACCCGTACGTGCCAGCGCCGCTGCCGTCCGTCACAACGCCGCTGCCGAGCTGCACATTGAAGAGGCCGCCTGTGACTGTCACCGCGCTGTGTGTGTCGATGAGGATCTCGTTGCCGGGTGTGTCGAAGAACCGGAACGTCATTTCGAACGTGCCGTCCAGCGGTGCGTCTGAAGCGTCACGCAACACCCCCTCGTAATTGATGAAGGGCGAAGGTACGGTCCCCGCCCCAACCGCGCTGCAAGACACCGCTAGAGCAAGAACAACGATTGATATGCGTAAACGAGTCATGATGTTCCCCCTTGCATTCTCGATTGCTATCACGGGCACGGTGCCGGGTTAGGGCGCTCCACCGCACCGCTGTCAGTTCCCTTCGTCCCTTCCTCATCAAGCAGGTTCTCCGCCGTCAGCAGGACGAAGAGTGCCTCACCGACAGCCGGTGTCGCGCTAAACGTCGTCGTCTCGGTGATGATCTCTGGCGGCTGGCACGTCCCGTAGTTGGGATCGAACGGTGTTGTGACGGTGCCTTGGTAGAGGTTGTACGCGCCTATGGACGGCTCCACGTCCCATATCAGCGTCGTGGAGTCGGTGAAGCGCAGGCTGGTGACTTCGCCTGGCGGAGGATATGAACCCACCAAGCCTCCACTGACACTGAAGCTTGCACTCGTAAGCGTTGCGGGTGTCACGCTGTCGCCGATGGCGCTCAGTGTCAGACGGAAACTCGTTGAGGCGAGGTCGAGTCCGTTCTGCGGGCTGCCTCCTGCGTTGAACGTATGTTCCTTGAGCTTAAAGCTGGCGCTCTCCTGGGCAAGTGCACTTCCTCCCAGGAAGAGCGCTAAGAGAACGATTGCCCGTCTCATGGCTCATCCTCCCCGCAACAACCTCAGCCGGGAAGTAGCTCAGACTGGCAGGCGCTCATCTCCGGTGGAGGAAGCCGCGTATCTAGATTGCGAGAAATAGTCGCCATTTCCTTACACTTATTCCCCTTTATTGTCAATAGAAATACGGGAGAGTAGCTGACATATATATACATATCACGGGATCCGCTTGATGCTCTCGGTGAGATCATCCCATTCTGCTTCGCAGACTGTGTCAGGCTGTGTCACTGAGAACCGGGCTAGAGGGCCGGATGCTTTGGGCTGGTATCATCCATGCAGAAAGAACGACAACCGGAGAACCCGATGCCTCTCCACTACACCCGCAACGGCTACACCTTCACCGCTGACGCCCACAGCCTGACCATCACGCCCGGCCCGAAGCCCATTAGGCTGGAGCGCTCAGACCTGGAGCGTCTCGGGCTGGCCATCCGCGACGACTACCAGATACCGCTATCAGATGAGCGCGAGGACGGGCGGCTGGTGGCGGGCATCCTGTCGGCGCTGACGGAGGCGCTGGGCCGCTGCGAGGGCCAGAAGCACGCCTGGACCCGGCGCAACCTCAGGCGGGCGATGGTGCTGATTGGGGGGCTGGATGAGAAGGTGGTGGAGGACACATTGGCGCAGGAAGGCGCTTAGCTGAAGCGCCCCGCGAGCTGAGCTACCGATCTACTGGGAGCAAGACTACGAGGGTGTCGTTGATCTCTTGCCCGACGCGAGCTTGTTGTATACCCACGCTAGGATTGCGCCGCCGATGATCCCGTCTACGAGAGCCCAGATGAACCCAATCACGCTCCCGAGCGGGGTGATGGTGTACCCGCGGTAAACGCGACCAAGAAACGTGATGTCGAGTGATGAGCCATCGAGGGCGATCAACCACCAGGTGCTCAGAAATAGGACGGCACCCCAGACCAATCCACATGCAAGGGCGAAGGCTTTCACATCAAGTTTCATCATGGCCTCCTTTCCGGGCGCTGCGCCATCACGACCCGACACCGAATTGCGGCTGCAATCTCGCTACGGACACGCATTATCGTTCGGTCTCGGGTTGCCGCTGCTGTTGGTGCCGAGGGTACCCGTTCTCACTGGGCGGCGGTCTCCGTCGGCCCGCTCTCGCCCTTCAGTTCAGCCAGCCTCTCCCTCGCCTCGATTAACTCGGGGATGTCGGGATCGGCGTCCTTCCATTCGTCCGTGAATCGTTCGTACCATTTCGATGCAAAACGTGTGTCCCCGATCCGATCGTAGACGGAAGCAAGTCGAAATTGATTTAACGCCCAGCCAGCCCCAGTACCCCCACAATAGCACCATCTGTTCCCGGGATTTGCGAGGAACCTCTCGTACTCTTCTGCCGCTTTGGCCCAACTCCCTGCGCGCTCGTAGGCGAGGGCAAGAAGGCATCGCCAATTGCCGGTTCTCGAGAGCAGGCCGATCGGCTCGAGGATATCAACTGCCGCAGCAGGCTGGTCGGAAGCGAGGTGCAGTGCCGCACGCACGAACTTCATTTTGTGGGTGATGTAGCTGTTGTCGACATCTCCCCAGTCATCTTCTAAGGTCGCCAGGGCTTCTCTCAACACGCCCGGTGCCTTGATCTCGGCACACAACATCGGAAGCGTTCCGGTGAGATTCTCGAACTCGCCAGGAATGTAAACACCCTCCGGGTCGATTTCTGAGAGTCGTCCACGACGATTCTCCAGCCACAGGCGAAACTGACGGGCTTTCCGTTGGATGCGGTCGCTGCCGGTTTCGACAGCGAGCGGCAGAACCTGATCGGCAAGATTCTCGACAATCTGCAGCTTTCCCTTCTGCAGGAGGCCGATGGCAATCCAAGGCACGTTACTGAGTTGCCAGGCGGGGGGACGGGAAGCGAGTTTCAGCGCTTCCTCTTCAATCGTTTCAACATCTCCCAGATACATGGCGCCTCTCACTCGAAGCGAGGCATATAATCCAGCGGAGAAGTCCTGCTCGGCGATCGTGTCAAGGAAAGACTCAAGATCCTCGTTCTTTCCTTGGCCTGCCAGCGAATCAATCAGATTCGCCGCGCTTGCGGGTGAATGAGCAAGATTCCATGCCTGCCGGGCATAAGGCTCGGCGGCGGCTGCATCATCCTTGAAGGCCATATAGACGTAGGCAAGCCAACCAGGAGTCTCCTCGTTCAGGGGATAAAGACGATGATACGCAAGCAGATCTTCGAGTATCGAGTCGGCATCTCTGGATGCATACTCATACTGGATCTTGTTCCACAAGCGGGTCTGTTCCGGCAGTCCCTCTGAGTGAAGATAGGCCTGCTGAAGAGCCCAACGGTGCTTGCGCGGCATATCCATCGCATACGCGGTATCCGAGATTCCGATGTATCCATCGACGTATTCGGGATCGATGGTGACGGCTTGGGTATACAGACCCATCTGAGCTTTTGGGTCGACGGCCTTTCGTGCAATCGCATAGGCCTGGAACGCGGCTATCGACTTCGTTGAGGGGGCTCTGGTCGCCGTGATTGCCTCCGGGGCCTCATGGATGAAGTGGCGTAAAGCCCGACTCATGTCATGCACCTCCTCTACGAGCGTCTCATCTCGAATGGCCGATGCAGACAACGCGTGCACAGGCTTCTCAGTATCGAGGTGGTGAAGACGAACGTCGAGCCGTAAGGCGGTTTCTTCACCAGCAATCGACCCGTTCACAAATCCGGCACATTCGATCCAATCGCAGAGTCGTTTGGCCTCCGCTTCGTTCAAAAGAGCGGTCCTGTCGATCCCTATCTCCGTCTTTGCCCTGTCGAGTTCATCGCCACGTAGAACCCGCAGGAACTTCGAGTGGCTGAGGCGCTCCTCGAAGGCATCACGGACCGCCGTGTCGAGAGTCGCGTCTCCCGTGGAGTTGGTGAAGTCGGCCACGAAGATCCTGTCGCCAGCTACGAAGACCGGAGCCGAGGGGCCGGGCACACAGTTGTACACACTATAGGCTAGGGCAAGCAGCCCGATCGCGCCCAGGAGCGACCACCTGAACCTCCGCCTCCACCTTGCCCCCACACCCGGCGCCACACCGGCTGGTGGGGTCGGTGTCACAATCGCCACCCCGCCTGAATCGGTCGTTCGCTTCAGACGACGCAGGTCGACGACCAGCTCGTCGGCGTGCTGATAGCGTTCCTGCGGGTCCTTCTCCAGGCTCTTGAGAATGATCCGCTCCATCTCAGGCGGGGTCTCGGAATTGCACTGCGCAGGTGGTATAGGTGCGTCCCTGATAATCGCGCTCAGGGTATCGGTCGTCGTCTTCCCCTTGAACGGCGCCGTACCGGTCGCCATCTCGTAGAGCGTGATACCGAAGGAGAAGAGATCGCTCCGTGTATCGACCGGTCGGCCGCGTGCCTGTTCCGGGGACATGTAAGCTGGCGTCCCCATCACCTTGCCTTCGCGGGTCATCTCGCCGGAGACCGTATCCAGCTTGCTCAGCTCAGAGCGGCGAACCTTGTCGAGATCCTCGTGCAGCTTGGCGAGGCCAAAGTCGAGGATCTTGACGTGTCCGCTTGGGCCGACGATCACGTTCTCAGGTTTCAGATCGCGGTGGATCACGCGTGCCTTGTGAGCCTCAGCGAGTCCCTCAGACATCTCGGTGGCGATGCGCAGGGTGTCCTTGATCGACAGTGCCTTGCCGCCCATCTGGCTGCGAAGAGTCTTCCCCTCCACCAACTCCATCGTGATGAAAACGACGCCATCTGCTTCGTCGATTTCGTGAATCGTGGCAATGTTCGGGTGGTTGACTGCGGCAGCCGTGCGGGCTTCACGCAGGAATCGCAGCCGCCGCTCCTCGTTGGCGACCAGCTCGGGGGGGAGGACCTTTAGGGCCACCTGGCGGCGGAGCTTGGTGTCCTCGGCGCGGTAGACGACACCCATCCCACCCTCGCCGATCTTTTCGACGAGACGGAAGTGGGAGAGCATTGCGCCCGGACAAACGGTCATGCTCGGCTCTCGCTGGACTGTAATCAGATGCTGAGAGGGAGTCCCTTCAGATCCCTCTCCCACTTGCACTCATCATAGCCTGAAATGAGCGGGACAGGGCGGGAGTAATTTCGCTACTGGCACACCGGCAGAGTTGAAGGCTCCCGCGCCGAGAACGCCCCGCCGTCGTACTGCCTCCCAAGCCGCCTGTCCGCGCCGCTTTCGCTTGCCATGAGGTAGAAGCGGGCCGACTCTGCCATCTCCCCTTCACGGTGTATCAGCAGTCACTGGGCTTCGCCTAGAACGCTACTCATCGTCTGTAGACTCATCAGCACCTCCACAACATCTCGTCCGAACCATATAGATCAGCACTAATTGTTGGGGCCATCTGCCTTTCCAAAGTCAGACCTGCCGATTGTGCTTGTGTGGTGGGATAAATCTGGATTGCCAATGGGCACCGAGACGACGGGTCCGATTGACATGCTCTTGCCAACAATACGTGGCTCGGTAAGATCAGACGCGTCATACGGAGATGTGTGGTGCGCGTCTACAAGGAATCCAAAACCGGCCGTTGGTACGTCGACTACCACTTCGGAGGTCGACGGGTGCGGTATCCCGCAGGCGCGACGAAGCGAGAGGCGGACCAGCTGAAGTCGCGAATCACGCTGGAGATCAACGCAGGTCACCATGACCCGATCCAGACGAAAAGAGCCATCAAGGGCCATGATGCCGCGTCTCTTGGGTTCAAGGATCTTGTTAAGAGGTTTCTTGGCGAGTACCGGCCCAGAAGTGGAAGAATCGATTACTACGCCGAACAGTCTCATGTCTGGCTGCGGTTTTTCGAAGACCATACTGTAGCCGAAGTGACCAGTCGAGATGTGGCAGACATGTTGAACCGCCGCCGGGAGGAAGTTAGCGATTCGACCGCCAGAAAAGAGATCGTCTCGCTCAGTACCTTCTTTCGTTGGGCCAAGAGAATGGGCCACGTCACCAACAATCCAGCCGATGCCGATAGCGTCCAACGGCCACCGGAGTCGTTCAACCCGCAGGACATACGTTGGCTGAGCGATGAAGAACTCATTCGCCTTAGATCTGCCTGCCCCATGTGGCTCAAGCTGGTGGTAACATGGGCGACCGAAACAGGCATGGACAGAGGGAAGATTCGCCGGTTGCGGTGGCGAGAGCTGGAAATCGACCGTGACGGAAGGCGGATCGTGGGTGGCCGTTTCGCTCTGCAACGTGATAAAACCGGCAAGCCTGTGCGACAGGTCCTAACCAAGAGGGCCATTTCGGTGCTGAATCTGGCCTCCAAAATGCGACACACGGATGGAAACGTGTTCTTAGACGCTGGTGCCCAACCAATTGAGGAGAGAGCGCTGGAATGGGCTCTCACTAAGGCCTACAAGGAATCAGCTATCGTTGGCTGCAATTTCAAGACCTTTAGGCATACGTTCGCGACACGAGCCCTGCGACGGGGAGTTCCCCGTGAGGTCGTGGCCAAGATGATGGGGCATTCGGCGGCCTTCATCACGGAACGATACATGCACGTTGCCGATGACCAGCTTCAAGCGGCTGCTAGGGCGTTGAGTGGACCTGAGAAGATAGATGGCAGTAATATGGCAGTAACGCGTCACCGCGGCGATCCCCTGCCCCGTCCAGTTGATCGCAGTAAATGACGTATTTGCGGATATTTGAAGAATTGCGGAGAGGTAGCGAAGTGGTCATAACGCGCCCGCCTCGAAAGCGGGTTGGGGCCTAACCCGTCCCACGTGGGTTCGAATCCCACCCTCTCCGCCATCATCTCTTTTTCCTGCAT
>JBDGYW010000221.1:0-8991 GCA_039588935.1 Gemmatimonadota bacterium
CCGGGAACATGGTGGTATGTCCCGCACGCACAGGGGTACGTCACCGCATACTACTCCCCTCGCAACATGTACCTGACGATCCACTCAGAAACAAACACGGACCAGCTACTACCGGCACTCCGGAGCGTCATTACCGGTTACGACAGCAGCGTTCCCATCTCGCGGGTCCAGACGATGGATCGGGTATTCGCCAGTTCTATCAACAGTGATCGCTTTATCACAACCATACTCGGTGCGTTCGGAATCTTGGCGCTGTTCCTCGCGGCGGTGGGCGTATATGGAGTGATTTCGTATGCGGTCTCTCAGCGCATCCACGAGATTGGCTTGCGTATGGCTCTCGGAGCGCCCGGCAAGAAGGTTCTGACTCAGGTCGTCAGGGAGGGCTTGATCGTGTCTTCCATCGGTGTGAGCATCGGACTTGCTGCATCTCTGGCTTTGTCCAGGAGTTTTTCCACAATGGTTTTTGGCATCGCGCCAACGGACCCGATGACGTACGCCGGCGTCGCAGCAATTCTCTTGGCGGCGGCAGCAGGTGCATCCCTCATTCCAGCATGGCGTGCCAGCCGGGTCGACCCGATGGTTGCGCTGAGGGTTGAGAATTAGCAGCCGCTAAGCGGCGTGTACGGCAGTCTCAGCAGATCTTGGGGGTAAGAATCAGAAGCCCCGGAATCGTTAGATGCCGGGGCTTCTGTTGTGCCAACTCCGTTGAATCCGTTTGTTTCTACGGATTCCGCCGATAATCCAACGGCGGATCGCGGTCACCTGCCAGCGATACATACTCGAAATCGGGACCGAGACGCTCCAGGCGGTCCGCCTTGGCGGCCGCAACGAGATCGGGATTGGTGAACAGGTCCACGGCGGTCATCGCAAGCGTCTTGGCGGCGACCAGCATGCCCTTGTTTCCGATGTTGTTTCCTCCGGCAGCAATCGCCTGCCACGAGTGAGCGGCAGTGCCAGGCACCCACGTTGCAGCACCGAGGCCTGCAGTGGGTACAATCAGACTCACATCAGCGACGTCGGTCGATCCGCTCCCGCCACTGCGAGGCTGCTGAAACGGCACCACGCGCGACGCAGATGCGAGCGGCGGTGCGCCATCGCCCAACGTAGCATGCAAGGCCTCTGCAAAGGCACGCTCAGACTCGTCATATACGACCCCGCCGACCTGCTCGAGATTCGCAAAGACCGCTCTCGAGAGAGCTTCGTTCGGAAGTAACGCATTGAGCCCATGGATTATTTCGAAGTCCATCGTTGTACCTGTGCCAAGCGCCGCTCCTTCGGCAGCTTTGACCACCCGCTCGAATATCGACAGCACGTTTGACGCTTCCGGGTTTCTGACGTAGTAGAAGACCTCGGCAAAGTCGGGAGTCACGTTCGGGGCTGAGCCTCCAGAGGTGATCACATAATGAATGCGCGTTTCCTGAGGCACGTGCTCACGCATCATGTTGACCATGTCGTTCATGGCTTCGACGCCGTCGAGGGCCGACCGCGCGCGGTCGGGCGCAGCAGCTGCGTGAGCGGACACTCCATGGAAGCGGAACTTTGCAGACCGATTGGCCAACGAACTGGACACCCAAACAGCGTTCCGGTCACCTGGATGCCAGTGGAGGGCAGCGTCAACGTCTTCGAACAGTCCTGCTCTGACCATGTAGACCTTGCCCGCACCTCCCTCTTCGGCAGGTGTACCGTAGAGTCGGACAGTTCCTGTAATCCCGGAGGCCTCCAACCACTCTTTCACCGCAATTGCTGCGGCTGTGGACCCTGCACCAAACAAGTGATGCCCGCATGCGTGCCCTCTGTCTTTCCCGGGAATCGGCTGTCGCACGGCAACCCTGTCCTGGTTGATGCCGGGCAGCGCATCGAACTCGGCCAATAAGCCAATTACCGGGCTGCCACTTCCGTAAGAGGCCACGAACGCCGTGGGGATGCCTGCGACTCCGGCTTCGATCTCGAACCCGGCGTCGGCGAGGGTTGATTGCAGCAACGCAGAGCTTTGCTCCTCCTGATACCCGACTTCGGCGAAATCCCAGATGGACTGGGCTACGCCCCCGTACTGTGCGCCGTGGGTGTCTATATGCTCCACCACCATAGCCTTGCCATTTTGGGCGTCTAGCGCCGGGGGACTGAAAACCGCCGCAAAACTAGCGGCAACTCCAATCACCACACGAATCCTAGATGTTCTCATAGCGGTTCCTCCGTGCTCGACGCGACGTGCGACAATCGCAGTGAGCGGTTTATTGTCAGCTTGAATCTAAGTACAGCCGCAGGTCGGGTCAGTTCAGGTGCCGCTTTCGATCAAATCCACAAGGTCGATGAGTTCTGCCTGCCAGCCTCCCGTGTTGTCCTCGAGATGCTTCTCTTCAACAAAGCCGGATTCGGTCAGGTCCAGGATCGTCCCGCCATCGGGACGCTTCGTGAGCACCCATTCAACCAGCGTCGACACCCCAACGTCGATGCCAACATCAGGCTCCTTTGCCCAGCTCCATGCAAGTCGAATGGGAGGATCTACCTCCTCTACTCGCACGGCGAAGCTGCCATGCTTATCCCATCCGAAGCGACCCGCCCCGCCCGGGATCAGGTCCAGCTCGGCAGAGTCGCCAAACCAAGATGCGATCTCGGTTGGATCCGTAATCGCCCTCCAGACACGCTCCGGAGGCTCATCGAACTCGAGTCTTCTTTCGATTATCCTGGCCATCTTTGCACTCCTCCGACCGCCCCTCTTTTGGCCTTCGAACAGTTGCCCCCCAGAACCATAATGCCGAATCCTCGAGGGTGTGCGCCTCAGCACCTGCGTGGCGTGTCCGTCATCACAGCGTTCGTTGGGGCAGCACCATATTTTCGTTGGTCGAGACATATTTCGCGCTGCCACAATATTGCCGTACAGGGGTATTCATTACGAGTGGCACCGCAGGAACGATCTCGGTTCAATCAACCAGTGCTGGGCGTGTTCCTGGCGCCGGAGACTTTCGGGGAGAAGGCACGATGAAACGCAGTTCATTGAAGGCAATCTGCCTAGGTTTGTTCGTCGCGGCGATAGCGACGGGCTGCAGCGACGCAAATGCACCAGAAGGTGAAGCCCCCGAGCTTCCACCGCTAAACAGCTTCATCATGGATTTCGGCGACTTCACCGATGCACCTCTTGCGGCGGCACCGATGGGCCATGCCGCACCGGTCGCCGGTACCTACTGGACGCGTTCTGCGGTGGTTGTGGGTGTTTGGAATGCGTTGCTCACGATCACGCTTGCACCCCCTGTCGCTGCATTCGTCGCGTCTTTCAACCACCAACCGGAGTGGAATGATGAGGGCAATGCGTGGACGTGGTCGTACGATTTTGCGGTACTTGCAGTTCAGCACTCGGCGCGCCTTGAGGCCAGGCTGATCACTGACGGCGTGCGTTGGGACATGTACATCACCAGGCAAGGCAGTTTCACCGAATTCCATTGGTACAGCGGAGTTTCGAATGCCTCGGGAACATCCGGAACATGGTCGCTCAACATGAGTCCGGCAGATCCAGCGGCATTCCTCGATATCGAGTGGAGCAGGTCTGCGTCAGGGGACACGTTTGAACTCACGTACACAAACGTCGTTGCCGGCACCGCCGGATATGGCAGCTACATAACCCACGGCGTCACTGGTGATACCCCGTACGACGCCTTCTACGATCTTTACGGAGCCGAAGTCGACAACCTCACCGAGATCGAGTGGAACCGGTTGACCAAGGAAGGCCGTACACGGGATCCAGCACATTTCGAGGACTCAGCCTGGCGCTGCTGGGCCGGGAACCTCGACAACACGACCTGTCAATAGACACCACAGAACCGGAAGGGTGAAGTCCAGGTACCACCAAGCCCCACCGCGAATCCGCGGTGGGGCTTCTTTCGCAGCTATGCTTGAAGCTTGCTGCTCAGGTCAACTCGTGCCGTCCGGAGCCGCGATGACACCGGCGATGTTCCGGTCCGCCAGCAACCGATTGAAAGCGGCCACGTCGCCATTTCTCAGCGCATTCCACTCTGCCTGATACGCTATCATCCGCGCCTTCAAAACATCATAGACTTCACGTTGCTGAGAGTTGGGGGCGAAATCGACCGATGACGCCAGGTCCCCGCCAAGCACAGACAGTTTGCTGTAAAGGAGATTGGGAAACCGGAAAGATTTCGAATCGCCGTCGGCGATGGTGTGCTGGAACAGCTTGTTCTCGACCGCCTGAATGCTCTCGTAGAGGGTGCGCGCTTCTGCGATGATATCGGCGGCGCTTTCATCGCGCTCCAACACGGCCGTCAGATCATTGAGCTGTTTCTTCATCCACTCGATGTCGCTAATCACGCTCGCCACGGTGTTGATGTCCTCGCGAACCTGCAGCTGGAGGGCGACCTGCGCTTCGATGTCGGCCTGAGTCCCCTCTGAACGCGGGTCCTTTCTTATCTCGAGCGATTGCGTGAACTCGACCTCCTCTACGGTCAGTTTCACGGTGTACGTGCCCGGCGCGACAGTAACACCCTGGAACCCACCGCCAGTGCCCCAACTCAGAATCGGGTACCAGCCTTCACGCTCCCATGTCTCACGGAATCTCTTCTCCTCAACCACACGCGGGTTGCCGGGAGGCCTCGTGCGCAATCTCGCCTGTGTAACGGGTTTGTGTCTTAGGTTCCAGGGGACGCGATTGATACCAACGGTCTTCGTTCCACGAAGCGTGTTCACCGTCTCGCCTGCGTCATCCAGGATCTCTATCTCGACGTTCCCATCCGGTACATCGCCCAGGTAGTAGTTGATGTACGCGGTTGCGTTCGCCCGCGGGCCACCTGTCTGGCCGTGCATACGGTATGTGGGCCGTGGAGCGAAGAGATGGGCATCCGATGCCAGCACGTCGTCTGTGAGCTGCTGCAACGGCGTGATGTCATCCATAATCCAGAAGCCGCGCCCGTAGGTGGCCACCACCAGGTCGTTGAAATGCTCTTGCACAACCATGGTGTGTACCGGCGCGTGCGGCATGTTGTTCTGCAAAGACAGCCACGATTCCCCGTCGTTGAATGAGGCATAGATGGCGTTCTCTGTGCCGAGGTACAGCAAACCCTGCCGCACCGGATCCTCGTGAATCCAGTGCGCATAGCTGAACACGCTTCTCGGAATGTCGGAACTGATCGAGCTCCAACTTTCTCCGTAATCGTTGGTTCTGTAGACGAACGGGTCGCGGTTGTTCATCTGGTGGAAATCGACAGTGATATAGGCCGTGGCCGCATCGTACCGCGACGTTTCGATGTTGCTGATCGTACCCCACTCAGGCAGGTCCGGGATATTGTCGGTGACGTTGGTCCAGTTGGCTCCACCGTCGCGCGTAATGTGCAGCAGGCCATCATTGGTGCCGGCCCAGATCTGTCCCTCCTCGAGGCGCGACTCCGCGATCGCGAAGACAACTTCCGCGATTTCAACACCGATGTTGTCCTTGGTGAGGCCGCCCGACGGACCCAGCCTACTCGTGTCCTGGGTGCTCAGATCGGGGCTTATGATCGTCCAGCTCTCACCGCCATCGGTCGTCTGGTGTACGTATTGGCTGCCCGCGTAGACCTTGTTGTGATCGTGCGGAGAGATGGTAATGGGGAAAGTCCAGTTAAACCGGTAGGGCACGTCTTTTCCCGCCGCGCCATAACTTGACTCCGGCCAGATCTTGACGGTACGCCTGTGACCGGTACGGTAGTTCACCGTCGTGAATCCCGCTGTGTAGCATCCGCCCCACACAATGTCTGGGTCAACCGGATCGGGTACGATGAAACCGCACTCGCACCCCGCCGACGACTCCCAACCACCACCGCCACCACCATAGAACCCTCTGCCCAATCCCTCTGTGCTAGCCCCCCGGTAACCGGGGCCATCCTGCATGCCGCCATAGACGAAGTAGGGAATCTGGTTGTCTACGTTGACGTGATACATCTGCGCGATGGGCAATGATATCCTGTCCCAACTTCTTCCGTGGTTCAGCGAGATCTTCACTCCGCCGTCGTCGCTGATCATCATACGATCAGGCATCAGTGGATCGGCCCAGAGATCGTGTGTGTCACCGCTCCAACCCGTTGTCTCGGTGGTCAGCCCCCCGTCGAGTGTGAAGCTGTGGCTGTTCGCGGCGAAGTAGACCTCGTTCTCATTTGACGGCGACACTAATATGCGCGACGCGTAGTGCGGGCGTTCATTGAGAATGCGGTCGTAGCTCATCAGCTTCCAACTGTCGCCACCGTCTTCCGACCGCCACAACACACCACGGTTCGGATAGCCCGTCTCCATCATGGCGTAGACCACGTTGGGGTTGGTCTGCGCTATCGCGATTCCGACCTTGCCGATGGGAGGCTCGGGGAGGCCGTGACCCTCGAGACGCTGCCAGGTAGCTCCGGCGTCCTGCGATCTCCAGATGCCTCCGTTGGGTCCGCCGCTCTCCCGGCCATATGTCCTGATTTCCAGTGGCCACATCCCGGCAAAAAGAATGCGCGGGTTGCTCGGGTTCATGGCGATCTCGAATGCGCCCGTGTTCTCGTCCACGAACAGCGTGTGTTCCCACGTCTCACCACCGTCAGTGGTGCGAAAGACGCCGCGCTCCTGTTGCGGGCCGTATGAATGGCCAACCGCCGCAACGTGGACGATGTTGGGATCACGTGGATCTATCACTACTCGACCAATACGTCCGGTGAGTTCGAGCCCCATGTGCTGCCAGGTCTTACCTGCGTCGGTGGATTTGTAGACACCGTTACCGATCGAGATGTTGGAGCGGATGAAAGCCTCACCGGTGCCAGCCCAGACGACGTTGGGATCTGAAGGGGCGATTGCGAGAGCGCCGATCGACTGAACGGGCTGATCGTCAAAGATCGGCGCCCAGTTCAAGCCACCGTCGACCGATTTCCAGATGCCTCCCGACGCGGCGCCAACGTAGTACACCATCGGGTCGCCAGGAACACCCACTACAGCCGAGGTGCGGTTTCCCGGAGGGCCAATGTGACGGTATCGGAGCCCACTGTATAGCTCAGGGGTAACCTGCTGGGCCACACCCGTGGTCAAGCCGCAAAGAGTGAACAACAGGGCGCCCACAGCAGCCGGCATCGCTCTGGTAACGACGCCAAATACTCGCGTGTGAAAACGCATGTTAGTCCTCCGGTTTAGGTATGAATCGAGAGCGAGGGTAATTCAGTTCATCTACGCCGCGGTACGGAGGATGTCAAGAGAGGCAGAATGGAGGCTGGTTTGTCGATTGGGAAGGAGGAGATCGAGAAACAACGACTATGGAATCAACGCGTGAATCTCGGATGGCGTTTCTCCACGAAGGCCGTGAGACCCTCTTCAAAGTCCGGAGATGCGGCGTTGTCTACTTGAGCTAATCGCTCCGTTTCGACGTGGTCTGACAACGTCGATTCGTAGGCACGGTTGAGAAGTTCCTTCGCCCTGCCCATGGCCTCGGCGGGTCCCTCAGCCAACCTCGCTGCGATTTCCTCCACTTTCGCCTCAAAACGCTCCTCAGGTATCACCCAGTTGATCAGTCCCCACTCCTGAGCTGTCTTCGCGTCCAACTCCGTCGGCAACAACGCCATTTCAGACGCGCGTGCAACACCAACGAGCCGCGGCAGAAACCAGGTGCCGCCGCCATCGGGCGAAAGGCCTATCTTGATAAACGCCTGTGTAAAGCGGCACGTATCCGTCGCAACCTTGAGATCACAAGCCAGCACCAGGTTGAATGCAACCCCGGCCGCTGCGCCGTGGACAGCCGCAAGCACCGGTTTGGGTGTGCTTCGCACAGCAAGGATCATCTCTCCGAAGGCGGAAAGCGGCGCTCTGAAATAGGCGGCAGGGTCATCCCCTCGTCGCACATCGCCCAGCATCTCCTTGATGTCCCCCCCACATGAAAAGGCATTCCCCTCTCCCCTAACCACAACTGCGCGAACAGAGTCGTCAGCCACGAGTTCCTCAAGGGCCGCCAAGAACTGCTGCGCAAGGTCGAGGTTGAAGGCATTCAGCGACTGCGGGCGGTTCAACACGATCGTCCCGACCTGATCTTCGACCGATGATCGAATGAGCGCGCTCATCGATCGCTCACTCGTTCGAGAAAACCAGCCACACTCGAACGGAACTGTTCCGTGGCGTCGATGAAGAGCCAATGCCCCGAATTCTCAGCAATGACCAACTGCGAACCTGGCATGCTCTCGTGGATTCTCTCCGCATACGATACAGGCATGGGGTCCGAATCACCGTGTATCACGAGCGTCGGAGCGCTGATCACACCAAGCTCCCCATGGAGATCGAACGCCCCCACCGAGTTGAGGATATGGCCGGCGACCGCATTGGAGTGTTGAATTGTGTTGTCCGTGAAGGTCAGGTTCATTTCCGCAACGAGCGCCTGATCGACGAAGTACGCCTTGAAGTAGACACGCCAGAACTCCTCAATGGCCTGACGGTCGTTGTTTTGAAACGCCTCTGACGCGGCGATCGATTCGAAACGCTCTATGTCCTCAGGAAGCCAGTTGCGTAGTTTGGCCTCCTGCATATCGCCGAAGCTCTCAGCTGAGGCGGCCGTCGAGCAGAGAACGAGAGATCTCAGCTTGTCGGGATGGCGTATGCCGTAATGCATTGCAAGCATCCCGCCCCAGGAATGACCAAGCAAGTTCATCCCCTCAATGCCGAAAGCCCTTCGTATGCCCTCGATGTCTTCAATGAAGTTGTCGATAGTGATTGAAGCAGAGTCGACGGGGCCCGACGACAATCCGGTTCCACGCTGATCGTAGAGGATGACCTTGTAGTCGGTCGCCAGTTCCCATATGAAGGGCAGAAACTGCTGGTGGTCGAAGCCCGGGCCTCCATGCAGGACGACGATGGGTTCGCCGGTACCCATGGTCTTGTAATAGAGCATTGTTCCGTTCGTATCGATATAGCCGTCTTCAATGGTCGGTGGGGTCGTACAGGATGCGGATGCAGCCAAGGCGAGCGCGGCAACCATGCACATTTTTCTCACTCGGAGCCTCCGGT
>JBDGYW010000222.1:0-8987 GCA_039588935.1 Gemmatimonadota bacterium
AGTGTGGTGTCTGAGGAGATCACGTTGTCGGTTCCATGACGATGGCGCCGAGCGGAGAATGTGCCCGTTTAGCCGGCGCTGCTGCAAGTGCCCCTACCACCCGTGACAACGGCACGATTTTTTCGTAGTTTTATGGTGATATGACCTGCCCACGCTGTACCGTCGGAGATCTCGCCGAGGATACTGGGACATGTATCCTCTGTGGATTCGTCCCGGGCGCAACGTCCACGGTTGCCGTAGACAAGCCAGTCATTGATGAGGTTCAGGAAACCGTACAGCGTGAGTTGGATGGGCGGTTTCGGATCAACGTTTTGCTCCGCCACGGTTCGAAATCGGCAGTATATCTAGCGGATGAGGTCGATACGAACCGCCTCGTCGCGCTGAAGGTTATCCCGTTGCAGCGGGGCATGAACGTCGATTTGGCTTCCTTCGAACGTGAGGCCGGTGTAGCAGCGTCACTTTCTCACGCTCACATCGTTCCCATTCTTGGCTATGGTCACACCAGGGCGCTCCTATGGTACTCGATGGAGTACATCAAAGGTCGTTCCCTGTCAGATCTGCTTCGCGAAACGGGGCCGATGGATCTAGATACGTGCCAGAAGATCCTCGAGCAGATTGCGAGCGCATTGGACTACTTGCATCGACGCAGCGTGACACACGGTAACGTCAAACCTGACAACATCTTAGTGGATGCGGACCGGTGGGCGATGGTCAGTGACGCCTGCGTTATGGGTGCCCTCAGACCAACCTCGGAGCATGGCAATGCGAGGGTGCTCACGGGCAGTCCGGAATATCTGGCGCCTGAGCAATTCCGTGCCCGATCTGTGGGTGCAAGCGCCGATCAATACTCACTTGGCGTGGT
Source organism: Gemmatimonadota bacterium (assembly GCA_039588935.1). Classification (GTDB taxonomy): domain Bacteria; phylum Gemmatimonadota; class Gemmatimonadetes; order Gemmatimonadales; family GWC2-71-9; genus JBDGYW01. The sequence continues at coordinate 863 of JBDGYW010000222.1, forward strand.
CGCATATGAGTGCCTGACCGGTACTGTGCCGTTTGTTGGCGATTCGCCAGAAGAAATGGAGCGCATGCACCGATCGGAGATCCTGCAACCGATGGAGAACATCGTAGAGGATCTGCCCGAGCACGTGAGCAAGGCTGTCCAAAGAGCGTTGGGCAAGACCCCAGTCATACGCTTTGCGACAGTGCTCGATTTTGTCGCCATGTTGCGACGAGACTGGGCGCCGCAAATTAGTACGGCCAACATGGTGCCGGATACTCGGCCCGGCAGTCGACCTTCTCACGTATTTGTCATCGATGCGCCCAAGAGGCGCCTGCGATGGTTCTGGGGACTTGGTGGCACGCTTGTGGTCGTACTCGCTTTCGCCACGTATTTCTGGTTCGGTCCATGGCAGGAACCACTTCCGATTCGGGCCAACGCGGAGACAATGGCCACATCCGACGGCTCTGGAGAGCTAGTGGTTGATGAACTCAACATTCCACCCACAGCTGGCGAAGCCGCCACACAGCGGTCAGTACAGGCTACCGAAGGTCCAGTTGTGCCGGCAACGCCGGCAAGGCAAACGACCACACAGCCTCGCCCGAGTGTCGCGCCGCCCACAACGGCAGCTCCCACGATAACTCAGATTCCGGAGATGCCGCAGGCTCCTGGTGAGTTGTTCATCAACTCCAGACCTTGGGGTCGCGTATATGTTGACGGTGAGTTCGTCGGGAACACTCCTCAAGCTGGGCTGGCAATTGCCGCGGGTGTTCACACGATTCGTGTGTTGCGCGACGGCTTCGAGACCTACGAGGCGGAGATCGAGATCTTCTCAGGCAGACAACGCCGCATCACCAACATCGTCCTCAGACCCCGCCAACAGTGATACGTACTCGCGCGCTACTACTGATGGTAGCGATCGCGACTGCCACCAGCACCGCTACGACCACCGCTCAGACCGCAACCGCCTTGGTGGAGCAGGGGGTCCGTGCCTACGGTGAACTCGAATATGAAGCCGCCGCAGCTTCTCTCCGCCGCGCCTTGCGGGCTAATCCAGGCGTTGATATCGGCGTTGAAGATTATGCCCGCGCCCTGATCTACCTCGCCGCCACTCGGTATTACCTTGAGGATCCAGATTCAACAGAAGCGTTGTTCGAGCAACTCGTGCTGTTTGACACTCGGCCGAGGCCCGATCCTTTGGTCTTTGAGCCCGGGGTCACCGACATCTTCGAGGCAGTTCGGCGGGCGACCAAAGCCCTCACCGTAGTTGTGCCCGATCGAACAGAGATCCGAATTGGTGCAGGGCACTTCCCGGTGACTCTGCACGCCAGCTCCTTCCTTGGGGCGGTGGTTGAGATCCTTGACCGAGATAGTACTCAAACACAACTCGTGTACGATGGCCCTGTCAGCGACAGCCTCGTCGTTACGTGGGACGGCCTAGACTCGCTGGGGATTCGGCCTGCTGATGGCAACTACACTCTGGTCATCACATCGCGGCGTCCGGGGGGAGCTGCTCTACGCTCCACCAGGATCCCGCTGAACTTGTTCACCATTCAAAGAGATACGGTGGCACATCCGCCTCCCCCAGCCGACTCGCTATTCCTACCCGAACGGACGGGCCGCGGACAATCGGTAGAGACCCTGGTCGGCGGCTTGTTGATGGGCGGCGCCGTCATGATACTGCCGAGCGCGCTCGCGGCTGATGCCGAGTTCGCGGGATTCCGCATCGCCGCAGGCGGTGTTATGAGCGTTGCGGGAATCGTCAGGTTTGTCACCATGCGTCCCGGTCGCGGTTTGGTTGAAAACGTCGCCTCCAATACGCGGCTGCGCCAAGCCTGGAACGAGCGTCTTCAAGACATTGTAGCCGAAAACGCTGATCGCATTGCGAGTATCCGACTGGTGGTTGAGGCTGGGCCGGCGCGGATCGTCGAACTGCGGCGGCGCTGATGTACGACGAGCGCTCGCGAGTACTCTCGTTGGTTTGCGCCATGCTACTGCTTGCGTCCTCGGCGTTCGCACAGACGCCCCTTGGCAGTTCGATAGGCGTTGGCGGATTCTTCATGAATCTCAAGACTGAAGAGGCGACGGGAACGCAACGCCTCTCTGGCTTCGGTGCCGGTGGAGATGCAACGATTTCATATGGGCGCCTGGGTTTGGGAATCCGATACCTCGAAGGATCGTTGAATCCTGGTGGTGCGGGTACGGGCAAGGATGTAGTTGAAGGAGAGGTAGTGCTTTCGGTCCGTGCCCTTTCATGGTTGAAGATCAGTCTAGGACCGCACATCAGAAGCCTCATAGTACAGGAGGGCACCGAGCGATGGCTCTTCTGGGAGGGGCGTCTCCAAACTAAGGCTCGCCTCGCCACGCCACGTTTGACCAGCGTCTTCGAGCTGAGGCAGGTCCTTTCCGCAAATGTCGATGCAGCTGATCCGTTCGATGGTGGTCAAGGGCTTGAAGGCGCTCTGAGGTGGGAGATCTCGTCGCTGCCAATTTGGCTAGGACTGGGCTACCGCATAGATCGAAGCAGCCTCGGCGATGGGTCGAGGACTGAAGTCATGGAGCACGTCCTCATCTCGGTTGGCTTCGGCCGCGGTGCCCACTGACACCGACGGTACTCGTAGGCCAATTATGCGGATGCCGGAAGGTGCGTGGGGCGCCGTCCGAGGTAGTCTCTATCGCGGACTAGTGCCTACTTGCTGAACACGCTCCTCAGCACAAACCACACGTTCGCTGGCCGCTCTGCAAGACGACGCATATACCAAGGAAACCAAGCTGAGCCGTAGCTGATCAACACTCGGATTTCGTGACCCGCCGCGGCCAACTCTCGTTGTTGCTCTCTGGCAATCCCATACAGCATCTGGATCTCATACGAGCGCTTGTCGAGGCCCCTCGCCGCGGCGTCCTTGAAGATCGTAACGAGAAGCCGCATGTCGTGCGTTCCGAACACCGGCAACCCACCATTGCCAGTCACCGCCGCGTCGAGCAGGCGCTTGGCGAGGATGAGGAAACTTGAGTCAACATCTTTCTTGCTCGTTTTGGCAACGTCGGCGGGCTCGCTGTAAGCACCCTTCACCAACCGAACAGCGGCGCTGCAGGCAATCAGGCGCTCGAGATCATCTGCCGTTCGATGCAGATATGATTGAACGCACAGCCCGACATTCTCATGCACCTTGCGCGTGCGCGCGAACAAATCCAACGTGCGGTCCACGTACGCCGAACTCTCCATATCCACCCAGATAAAGCTCTTGGATTCGGTTGCTCGTGCGATGAGAGCCGAGAGATTCTCCGAACAAAGCTCGTCACTGAGATCGAGGCCGAGCTGTGTTGGTTTGAGTGAGATCTGGCAAGGCAGACCGAGCTGCCCAATACGGTCGAGAACATCGAGATAGTGTTGTGTTACCTGCGCGGCCTGATTCGCCGTAGTGACGTTCTCGCCCAGTCGCGACACCAACGACGTGAGACCTTCCTCGCTGAATGCCCCGGCAGCGCCTAATGCTGCGTCGAGACTCTCACCCGGGATGAATCTAGCAGTGGCCCGCCTGGCGAACGAGCGTTTGCGAAACTGTTCGTCCAGCCACGCTTGCCTGGATGCCCAGAGCAGTACTTGCCGCGATATTCCCATTGTCTGCCGCCGCCTGTTGGTGGGCTACCGTTCCTGAAGGTTCTGCGCTTCGATCTTCATACAGCGATTCTGCACCACGGTGATGCCAGCCTCAGACAGTTCCTTTGCTGCTTCATCGTGGCGAATACCAAGCTGGAACCAAACGGCTTTCGGTTTTTTTGCGAGAATGTCCGGCAGATGCGCGGGGATATCATCGGGACGCCTGAAAACATCTACTATGTCCACATCTCCCTGAATCTCCGTGACAGTTCTGCAGACCGGCTCACCGAGGATTTCTTCCACGTCGGGATAATAGACCGGCACGGGAATGATCTCGTATCCCATATCCTGGAGAGTCTTGGCAACCAGGAAAGCGGGCTTGGTGGCATGTGATTCCGGCTTGATACCCAACACCGCAATACGCCGGCTGTTGGCAAGGAGGTCGAGGATGTCGTCGTCGTTGTCGAGAATCTTGGCTGCATCGTTCTTCATGGCGAATCCGGCTCAAGGTTGCGTTATCGATTTGCTTCCTGCTCGAGTTCCCCAATCGTGTTTCGCACAAACTCCGGAAGCGGCATTTTGGTTCGCCTATTGTAGTCGAACCAAACAAGTGTTGCGTGTCCCTCGGCGGCGACTCGATCTGCGGAGCGTGACACAACACCGTAGCCCATCACGAACCGGTCGCCTTCGATCTGTATGGTGCGCGCTCCCACCAACACTGAATCCGGGTGATGCAAGGCGGATTTGAATCGGCACTCGGTGGAATACAGGATGATGCCGGTACGGTCTCGGTCATAGGATTCGAGAACGCCGCACCGTTCCAGATAGGCCATTCGTGCCGATTCGAAATACCTGAAATACACAGTGTTGTTGACGTGACCATATGCGTCTAGCTCACCCCAGAGCACTGGAATCTCAATCACGACTGGAAAACCTTCGAGCAAGCGATGGTTCGGCAGACCGGCAGCCATGGGCGGAAATCTAACAGGCTGTTGCGAGACAGGCGGCACCCGATCCGCCAACTCGCCCGCCGCCCGGTAGAGTGCCGTGGCGGGGTGGAAAGAACGGAGAGGGTGGGATTCGAACCCACGGAACCCGTGAGGGCTCACCGTTGGAGTTGCCCCTTCTTGGTGAACAGTTCTTGGTTCGAGACTCAACCTGCCTTTTCGTGTTTCCTTTCGTAGTTGAGCGGTGAGGTCTGACCGAGTGCTGACGTCAAGTCGTCCGGGAGTCGGTCAGTTGCCTTCCACTCGAGTTCCATGGTCCGCCAGCCACAACCACCTGTCGTCAACCAGCACCATGATGTCCGTCCAGTTCACCGTTCCGGTGGTTTCCTCCCCCGTGGCCTTGTTCCTTTCGACGAAAGAAAAGACGTAGAGCACAATAGCTACGTCACCACGGACTTCGATGCTCAACGGTTTTAGGTGTTGCCACACGTTGTCCGAACTCTCAAGAACTCTCGCATTGATGGCTCGCTTATCTGCCTTGTTCACCGGAACGCCGTTTCCCAGGCCCCAACCGACGAAGTCGTCATGGTAGCAGGCCATGAGATCTTCTGTATCTTGGGTGTCAAAACATGCCTCTACGACATCCCATACTTCCTGTTGTTCAGCGTTCCACTGTTGGGCCTGCACCGTGAGCGGCAGGAAGAAGGCAAGGACAAGAATCGCAATTACGTTACGGCGCATGACAACCTCCTTGGGAGTGTTCTGGGATCGCGGCAAACGTATCCGTGGGAAGTCAACTGTCAATCAACTGCCGAGAAGCCGCAGTCAATTCGGGCACCGCAGGCATCGAGGGTTTTGTGGGATGCGTTTGGAAAAAAAACCATCCCCCCCAAGAAAGAGACGAACCATCCAACGCTCTCCCGAGCAAGCGGAGGTCTGCTCCGCTCATTCAAGCGGCGGGGCGACAGGGCCGCCGACGCATTTCTAGTCACGCCTGGAATAGCACCATAACCGCAGGGAGTCAACTAGCAGTCAATTGCTGAGTTGTTGGAGTCAATCCGCCCTGTCTGAGGGCCGTATAGAAAGCTCCGAACACCGCTAGATGTTCGGGAGCGGACTTATCGATAATGCTAGGTGGACTACGCTTTGTCTTCCTTGACCCGCGGCCGTCGGCGCTGCGTAGAACGGGCCTGCCCCAAGACCAGACACGCCCTCCTCTCGCTTACCCCGAGCTGCTGCCGGACAACCACCACGCACCACCTCCGCCGCTCGGGGCTCAGAAGTTTCCCTTGGCCGCCTCCTTCAGGATCAGATTGTCCACGGTGAGATCGGCCACAGCTCGTTTCAGGAGGGCAGATCACTTCGCTTCGATTGCGAAAGTTGGCTCGATGACGGGCAGCACCCCCAGCAAGGGCTTCGACGCCTATACACACCCTCTCGTCGATTCGCGGAAAAAAGAATTCAAGATTCCGATTCTATGTTGTCCGATTCCACGTTTGGCTGGCAGCCGATGAACCGCAACGAACCCGCACGTCGGGCAGTGCCACACCTGCGAATTGACTCCAGCCAGCCGGTAGTTGACTGCTAGTTGACTCCCGGTGTGCATGGTGTTATTCGAGACATGAGGTGAAACGCGCCGATCGCCATTCTGGCACCGCCGCCTGACTGACGCCGTGGTAGACGCCCGCCCGACGACGATGCCAGCCAGTCACAGGGCTACGACCAGACTTGGCTCAAAACAGGGAGGGCATATGATATCCACACGGTCCAGAGCAACAAAAACACCACTAATAGCCATCTTAGTGCTTCTACTCATGATACCGGCATGCGAGGGGCCTATGGGCCCTGTGGGTCCTGAAGGTCCTCAGGGTCCTCAGGGTCCTCAGGGTCCGCCAGGACTTCCAGGCATATCGGCTGAAGTCTGGTGGGGAAGGGTGCAGCTTGACGGCAACGGTGAGGGCACCTTGGTCTTTCCAGATGCTCAGATTGAAGGCTCGGTGATCACTTGTTACACGAGCAACTCGTCCACAGGGCCGTGGCTCGTCATCGCGACCGATACGTACGAAGGAATTGCCTGCGGAGCGGTGAACAATGGCTCGGATATGTTGGTCATGATGACCGGAGGCGTTCCCTATTGGTACTTCCTCGCAACCCTAGTAAAGGAAGGTTCGTAAGCGAAAGCGACTCAGCCCCGGGTGCAACGCGCCGGTGGCTCAACGGCCCCACCACCTGACAGATGTCGAAGTAGACGCCACAGTATGATGCCGTTGTAGACGTCCGCCCGACGACGAGGCCGTAGGAACGCAACGACCTCAAGCTTCTTGCACCCGCTTTCTAGCGCATTGACGAGCAGTGCCTCTGTCAGAGGTTCGACAGGAAAAACGGTAGCGCGTCCCTCTCAGATAGGCGAGTGCTTGCCAGTTGCGGCTCTCGCCTTTGCGCTGATAGAGGTACAGATTGGCCGTGTGACGCCTCCTCACATTGAGTGTGGTGGCCACAGGTGGCAAAACGCCTGAGCGTCTGCCTTGCCATGGTAGGTCTATACGGAGAGGGTGGGATTCGAACCCACGGAACCCGTGAGGGCTCACCGGTTTTCGAGACCGGCTCCTTCAACCACTCGGACACCTCTCCTCACTTGTATGCGAGACACAAGCCCGAATCGAGAGGTCGAAATGTGGCCTGTGCGGGGTGGGAAGACAAGTCGTGGCGCGTCATCGGAGGAGCGGAGTGGCGTACCGCCGTCCCCCCGTATATCTTGCCGCACAGACCAATGACAATACCCAATCGACAAGCCCTCCTTGATGCTGAAGCCATAGCGCTGGTGCTCAAACGTATGTCCGCGCAGGTGGTGGAGTTGGCGGGAGGAACGGATACGCTTGCCCTTGTGGGCATCCAGCGTCGCGGGGCCGAATTGGCAGAGCGCCTCGCCAAACTGATCGCGGAGCGGGAAGGCACCGAGGTACCATGCGGAGCCATGGACATCACGCTCTATCGGGACGACCTTCAAACTGTCGGGCCTCGGCCGATAGTAGGAGAGACCAAGATCCCCTTCGACCTTGACGGCCTGTGTGTGGTCATAGTGGACGATGTGCTCTACACCGGCCGCACCGTCCGCGCCGCCCTGGATCAGCTAGCGGATTTTGGCCGACCGGCCCGAATAGGCCTGGCGGTGCTAGTCGACCGCGGTGAACGCGAACTGCCGATTCAGGCTGACATCGTTGGGGAGATGGAGAGAACGCCACCGGGCACCCGAGTTGATGTTTTGGTCGAAGAACTCGACGGCCGAGACGCTGTTGAACTCGTTCAGGAGGGGGCAGAGTGACTCAGGTGGCTCTGGGAAAAGACCTGCTGGGATTGGAATCGCTCTCTGCTGATCAGCTGCGCCTCGTCCTCGACACGGCCGAGCCGTTCAAAGAAGTCAGCGAACGGGCAATCAAGAAGGTCCCAACGCTCCGCGGGAAGACGATCGTCAACCTGTTCTTCGAAGCCTCCACGAGAACTCGCATCTCATTCGAGTTCGCCGAGAAGAGACTCTCGGCGGATACGGTGAACATCGCAGCGCAGGGTTCGTCGGTGCAGAAGGGTGAAAGCCTGGTCGATA
>JBDGYW010000223.1:0-13123 GCA_039588935.1 Gemmatimonadota bacterium
CATATCAGGCACTTGCTCGATGTTTTGGACCGGGCGAGTGCGCCGGTCTCTGCGGGATCACTTCAACGGCTCGTGGATCTGAAGGCTCATTGGGGCGAAAGACAACTGGAACTTGATGCGATCAATGTCTCGGACATTGCTGCCGTGAACGCGTGGGCACAAAATACCGGCGTCGCCCACGTTTCACGGCCTGGTGGCTAACAGAGGGCTTGAGGCTGGGCGGTATCCTCAGCCTTCTCCCACAAGCGCTACCACCTTCTCCACAGCGTTGGCAGCGTCGTAGGCGTAGCTGTCTGCCCCGATGGATTGAGCGAATTCTTCGGTGAGGGGGGCACCACCCACCAACACCTTGAGCTGTCCAGAAAGGCCCCTTTCCCCCACGAGGTCCACGACCCCTTTCATATTGGACATCGTAGTGGTGAGGAGTGACGAAACACCGATTACCGAGGCATCTTCTTCAACAGCCGCTTCGATGAACTTCTCTGCGGTAACGTCGATGCCCAGGTCCACGACCGCGAACCCGGCTCCCTCGAGCATGATTCCCACCAGGTTCTTTCCGATGTCGTGGAGGTCCCCCTGGACTGACCCCAATATTACCTTCCCACGGCTGGGCACTTCTTCGGCGATGAGCAGCGGTTTCAGCAGTGCGACGCCCGCTTTCATTGCCCGAGCGGAAAGTAGAACCTCAGGGAGGTACATTTCGTCATTCCGGAATTTCTTCCCAACCACATTCATCCCCGCGATCAGCCCATCATCGAGGATCTCGGTCGTCGGAACCTTCATCTCGATGGCCTGGGTCACGGTCGCGACAATTTTCTTGTCATCTCCGGCCAGCAGGCCTGCTGCGATTTCCTCTAGAATTCCCATTTCGGGCTCCATCCATTCATAGTTGGCTTAAACCGGATATGTCCTCCGGCCCTCAAGTAGCACTCAACTGGCCTGCCGGGGAACGCGAGGTCGCAATCATGCGTCCCGCGGTGGCAGCGTATCCATCGCGGCACTACGCGCGGCCCCTTCCATGCGTTCGATGAGCTGAGTTTGCACTCCCTCATCGAGACGAGTTGGCTCAGCCTCGAGAATCAATCTTTCCACTTCCCTCGACGCCTGCTCCCCAATGGTTTGCGATCCCCTCTGTTGCCAACGAGCTCGATTGGCTCGATCGATCGTAGGCCCGGGGAAGTGGATCTCGTTCCTCAGATGTTTCCTCGTGTGATCGGCTATGATGAGGTGCTTGTCCCTCAGAAACTCCTGGAAGAGCGGTATTGCGGGGAAATCATCCCTCGGCTGAATGCCCTCCAGCAAGCGGAACGTCATTCCGCAGATCTCGTTGTCGACCACGAGCTTCTCGAGACTGAAGGTATTGATGAAGTCGAGGATACCGGGGCCGGAAATGTTGTTGATGCCTGCCAGAGCGCCGAGCGTAGCTCCCATACCTGTCTCTAACCCCGCCTGGGAATCGAGCAGCTTGGCGTCACTCATGGCGGTGTAGGTCTGGGTTGGGATGTTCAGGAACTTTCCGATCTCAACGTATGCGCAATCGATCATCATCGTCTCGATCGCACCCATCGGGGTAGTCTCAAAACGCATATCGAAGATCCCCGGGGCGCCTCCGTACAGCATGGGCGTGCCAGGGTTCGCAAGCTGGCTGATCACTATGCCGCTGAGGGTTTCGGCGGTGTGCTGGATCACCGATCCGACGACTGTGACCGGGGCCATGAACCCGGGGAGAGGCATGGAGATGTACTCCACAGGAATGGAGTGTCGCGCACAATCCAAGAGGTTCTGGCTGGCGGCTGCGGTCCATTTGAACGGGGCGGTAGGACAGACGGAAATCACGGTCAGCGGTTTCTGCTTCAACTCCTCCGCGCTCCCCCGGACGATGATCTGCAGGTCGCTGATGACGTCGAAATCCTTCGTGAAGGCGCCTGTGACCACCGGCTTTTCGCAGAAGAGCAGGCTCAGGAAAAGTCTATAGCTGTCGGATATGGGGTCAGCCACGTCGCCGGGCACGAACGCGGTGCTTTGGGCGGCAATGTGTTTTAGCCCACCCAGGAGCTTAGCGTATCTGATGTAGTCGGCGGTGGCGGGCCTGCGGGCCTCGCCTTTTGATTGGTCCAGAATATTGATAGCCGCCGAACCGGGTGTGTAGTGAACATTGTCACCCGAAAAATCGTGGGTCTTGTTGCCCAGCACGTCGAAGAGTTGAAATGATGACTGGGACGTATTCAACGCTTTGTCAATCATCTCACCGGTGATCTTTGCGTGTTCAGCAGGCATGTCAACTTCGGCCCCGTGATCGCCCAGTAGCGTCAACACCTCTTCGTTATGAATCGTCACGCCCAACGTGCTGAGGAGGTCCCGCGCCTCATCGATTATGCGGGTGATCAGCTGTTCATCCAGGAAACGGAGGGTGGGTCTCATTCGTGTGTTCCTTAGGTCTGGGATGGGTGGCCAGGGGATGTAATCACTTCTCCCCAGCATTTCGGTATCCAAGTCGCTCCGAGATACGGGAAGCAGCCTCCTGAACGATCTTCGCTAGGGCAGGGATCCGGTCTACGGTAACCCGTTCGACCGATCCGCCAACACTGATCGCCGCTTTCGTTCGCCCTTCCCGGTCCCGCACTGGGGCGGCGACCGAAACATAGCCGTACTCCAACTCTTCGATATTTGTTGCATACCCCTGTTCAAGAACCTCTGAAAGGGTCGCCTTCCACTTCTTCGAACTGACGATGGTATGCTCGGTAATCGCCGGTAGGTCAGCAGTCGGCTCGGGAGTTACGGGCCCAGCATTCGCCAGCAGCACTTTGCCCGTTGCCGTAGCATGGGCTGGCCATCTGGTCCCAATTTCGGTTCCGAGTACGAGAAGCCCTCGACCACGCACTTCGTCCAGGATCAACACTTCCGAATTGGTCAAGATTTCCAGCGTCGCATCCTCACCTGTGTTTGTTGCCAAGGCATGTAGTTCGGGGCGGGCCGCCGTCCTAACGTCAACTGCTTTGAGTGCCCTGGCACCGAGCACGATCATTTCGGAGCCAAGCTGGTATTCCCCTGATTCGAGTGACCGATAGACGAAGTTCTCCCGCTCGAGCACGCTCAGCATCCTGTGGGCCGTGGCTTTGTTGAGGCCGGCAGCCGCCGAAATCTCGGTAAGGCTCAGCTTCGGCTTCTCGTCCGAAAATGTCGTGAGGATGGAAAGGACGCGTTGAACCGCTTGCGTTCCGGGGATCGCTCGGGGAGAGTCGATTTTGAAACTAGCTTCCACCATGTGAAACACGGTACTAAGTTGTCAGACCTAGGACAAGGGTCTACAAAAAGGAGGTGTGCGTTGGAAACCGTGCTTTGTTCGAAGGCCAAAGAGGTTGTCATCAGCCCCGATCGCCCCGTTTGCCTCATAGGGGAACGAATCAACCCTACCGGACGAAAGGCTCTCGCCGCAGAGATGGCTGAGGGAAACCTCGAGCGAGTCAGCTCGGACGCCCTGGCTCAGGTCGAAGCGGGCGCTGCCGTCTTGGATGTGAACGCGGGCATTCCAATGGTTGACGAGCCCGCCCTCCTGGCTGAGATCGTGGAGCTGGTGCAGTCCCTCACGGACGTTCCGCTATCCATCGATTCGAGTGTAGCCGAGGCGCTGGCTCGGGGGTTGGAAAGCTACCGCGGGAAGGCCCTGGTGAATTCGGTGACGGGCGAAGAGGAACGCATGGAGGCCGTGTTCCCACTAGTAAAGAAGCATGGGGCCGCGGTGATATGCTTGACGATGGATGATGATGGAATCCCCGATTCAGTTGAAAAGCGGTTCAATGTGGCCAAGAGCATTGTGGAGAGAGCGCAGGATCACGGCGTCGCAGTAGAGGATTTGGTTGTCGATCCCCTGGTGTTACCCGTCGGTGCTACACCGACTTCGGGCAGAATCGCTCTCGATACCATTCGTATGGTGCGAACTGAGCTGGGCGTCAACATGGTATGCGGTGCCAGTAATGTATCGTTTGGCTTGCCGAACCGGCCCCAAATAAATTCTGCGTTCCTTTCCATGACGGTTGGTGCGGGGATTACATCCGTCATAGCGAACCCGCTGGACAAGGAGAGCCTGACGGGAGTTCTCGCGGGTGATCTCCTCGTCGGAAATGACGAGCATTGCATGAACTGGCTCACCTATCAGCGGAAAGAGGAGTCAAGCGCCTAACGATGTCCCTGTTCTCTCCACCTCGCTACCAGGCCCCGTTTCGGCCGTGCCGTCGCAAGGAGGATGGGGCCACTACGCGTGCCCTGACATCCATCGAAAGGTTCATAAAAGGGGCTCTTTTTGGATGCAGGATGTGCGGTAACTGCATACTCGGGCAGACCGCATTCATCTGCCCGATGACCTGTCCCAAAGGGCTCCGAAATGGGCTATGCGGTGGCTCCTCGCCGGAGTCTTGCGAGGTGGACCCTTCCCGGCCCTGCACCTGGCACCGGATTTACGAGCGTGCGGACAAGCTTGGACGCCTCGATCGGCTTCTGGAGATCAACGCACCTCTCGACGGTGAGCGAGTAGGACGGGAGACGTGGCTCGATCTTCTCCGATATCGGAAATCACGGGGAGAGGGCCCGCGAATTCTCGACGCAGTCCTAGATCGAGAGCGGTTCCGACGGGATTGGGACTCATTGTTCTCAGGGGCTCGACAGCCGAACTGGTGGCAAGGAGATGCCCAATATCATCCTCCCACCTACGATGAGCCGGTCTCTCAGCTGGAAGCAAAGCTCCGTGAGGGAGGCTTCGTAGTCACCGGTGAGATAGCGCCGCCTCTGGGTCCCTCTCCCGCCGTGATCAACAAGAAAATCGGCTGGCTCCAGGATACCGTCGTTGCAGCCAACTTCACAGACAACGCCTCGGCTTCGGCTCGCATGAGTAGTCTGGCCTCGAGCAAGATCTGCCTGGATGCCGGATTCGAGCCCGTAATGCAGCTTCAGGCGAGAGATCGGAGTCGCGTTGTACTCGCGTCCGACGCCATCGGCGCCGCCGGGTTGGGCATCTCCAACATCCTTTGTCTCAGTGGCGACCATCACAGGTCTGGTCCAGCACCAGTGGCAAAACCAGACCAATTCGACATGGACGCTATCCAGCTGTTGTGGATGTTGCGCAGAATGCGGGATGAGGGAAGGTATCTCGACGGAAGGGAAATCAAGTCTCCCCCGCGGTTCTTCTTGGGTGGGGCCGCATCACCATTTGGTGCAAAATCCGAATTCGAAGCGATCCGAGCCGAGAAAAAGATCAACGCCGGGGCACAGTTCATTCAAACTCAACCGGTGTTCGACCACGAGCGATTCGTCGAGTGGCTCGAAGCGCTGGACAAGAGGAATCTGCTGGGGAAGGTATACATCCTAGCAGGCCTGATCCCGCTCAAGAGTGCAAGGGCTTCCCAGTTCATGGCGGCAGACGTAGCGGGGGTGAGAATCCCGGAAGCATTTGTGCAACGGATGACCCAGGCGGGCGACAAGGACGCCCAACAACAGGCAGGTGTCGAAATCGCTCTCGAGCTTCTCGAGAAACTCAAGAACACCCAGGGCATCAGTGGGGTGCACATCATGGCCGTCCACTGGGAATCCATCATCCCCAGATTGGTGGAGGAGGCGGGGCTAGGCGGTCAGTAGGTTTGAGAAAGATTACGGGCTCGAGGCTGAGAGCCGTTGCGGAGGGGGGATTGTCTACTCGGGAGTCCCCCCTTTCTGCAGGTCAGAACCGTGGTGGCGCTTGAATTGTGTAGACGAGTACTTTGCAAGCTTCCATTCAGGTACTCGGCAGATGGGGCAGGCGCCAGCGAACCACTTGTTCCTCAACCAACGTGCGGCGCGGCTGTTTCGTGAGTCATTGACCACGAAGGTCTTATTGCAGTGTGTAGTGATTCGTGCGGTGTCACCCGATCTTTCTATGCTACGGATGCCGTGGAGAAGCCCCTTGCGCGAAGGCCATAACTTGATCTTGTCGATCAGTCTGAACAGCTCCACCCTCTTCCTGTAGAATCGTTTCTTCTGGGGTTTGGCCTTTTCGCTCATTGTTGTTTGGCCTTCTTGGCTTCTACGCTTGCTGCGAGGAGTGCGGCGGCCTGTACGGCCATGGTTGCGGTGCCGATCTCCAGTGAGTCGTGGAGGATGCGGTCCCCGTGTTCCGCCATTGCTTCAGCGGTGAGAGCGCAGGGCATGCCGGGGGCCGCCACCATCGCGCGCGGGGTAAGGTGGGCAGGCTCGATGAAACTCCCAACGTTGGTGGCATCGAAGATGAGCTCGTAGCGCTCAAGGGCGGCAAAAGGAGCGTCTTCCATCCGGGCTTTGTCCGGGGCGTGTTGGCCGATTCCCCGCATGGCCGCGACGGCACGTTCCCGCTGAATATCGCAGAGGGCGACGTACGCGCCACGGTCGATGAGGGCCCTCGCAGCGGCCAAGCCTACGGGACCACAGCCCAGCACCAGGACTGACTCGCCCGCGATTCCTCCCCTCATCAACTCGAGGCCTGCGACAAATCCCAAAGCAGTTGCCGAGGTGTTGTCGGCCACGTGTCTCGTTTTGAGGGAAAGCGCGACGAATCTATCGTCGTCGGCCAGCATCAGGATATCCGCCCCCTTATCGAAACCATCCGCGATACCGGCAACGTCGCAGCCTTCGGTCACGAAGGTTGCGGAACCGAGATGGGAGACGATTGCCGCTACCGTGTCGCAAAAACCGCCAATCACCCCGAGACCGCTGCTGACGGGGACCGCCGCGAAACGCACCCTGCCCAGAAGATCTACAATAAGGGCCTCATCGACGCCGGCTGCCCTACATGCGATCTGCCTGAGGGATGCCCCCGTTTTCTGCCTGAGGTGGGCATCGTAGTCGTCGAGCCGCCCCGCGATATGGTCGATATCGGTTTCCGTGAGTCGTGTCATGGCAGCTGCGTGATGGGTTCTATTGGGTATTCATCACTGTAGCCCCTCAAACCGAACCGGTTTCGGATTTCTCCGATGGCTTGGTCCCGCCGTTTTCGGGCATCACTCAGATCCGATCCCTTGACCATCATGGTAGCTACCCAGTCATGCCTTCCGGGAGCAAGATTTGTCATGGCTTCGTCGGCACCGAAGAAGTCTTCCTCCAGGTGCAGGGGGCCACTTTCGGACATGATGTGCTCGCCGCACACGGCCAGATGCCCATCACTGACTCTTACGTGTTCGAGAATGCACCCGCACATAGGCTGGGCAGGTACCGAGTCGGGCACCCTCTCTTCCGGAGCCGTGAAGATCTCGACCAGGCGTTCGACCATATTGATTCCTGTCGAATGGTACACGGTGACGGGTGTTTGGCTGGGAAACCTGGCGTCAATCTCCAGCACCTCGAGCCGGTCTTCGTGGAGTATGGCCTCCACGTCCATGATCCCCCTAAGACCGACGGCTTCGGCGATGGCAACGGCCGTTTTTTCGAACAGGCCGGTGAAATCGAAGGAGAGGTCTGAGGGGGCCAGCACCCTCTTGCAGTCGTAAGCGCTGTCCATCTCGAGATCGGTGATCTGGAGCGGTGCATAGAACCCGGGGCTCCCCATGACCTCGATGGAGTATGAGGGGCCGTTCACATAGGCTTGGACAACGCGGCCCGGAGGCGGCACAACGTCGAACCGCGCCTCCAGAGTCGCCAGATCGGGGAACACCTCCACCTCCTTGCTCCCGCTCTCACCGTCCGGTTTTACCACGACCGGAAAGGCACAATCAGGCCATGGGACAGGGGCGGGAATGCGAAGTTTTCGGAAGAGGGCGTCCGATGCATTCTTTGAGGACGAAATTGCGTAGGCACCGGGATCGAATGCCAGGGGTACCCGGTTGCCGGCACACCAGTCAGCCAGACTCTGGAGGGCGTGGGCGTTTTCGGTTGCCGGTAGAATCAGGTGCACCGACCCGAGCGCTCTGCTCAGGGCCTCGTGATCCGTAAGATCGATTGCGATGAATCGATCGCAGATTCCGGTTGCGGGAGCATCAACCTGCCGGTCCAACAGGAGCGTCTCGAACCCGGCCTTCTTGGCGAGGTACGTAATCTCCAGA
Source organism: Gemmatimonadota bacterium (assembly GCA_039588935.1). Taxonomy (GTDB): domain Bacteria; phylum Gemmatimonadota; class Gemmatimonadetes; order Gemmatimonadales; family GWC2-71-9; genus JBDGYW01. The sequence goes on from JBDGYW010000223.1 coordinate 8,040, forward strand.
CCCTGGAGGGCGCCCCCGGCGATGGCTACTAGCACCGGCCGTGTCCGTCCCTGACTACCAGTGCCTTCCTGTCTTCGACCCAGCGGCCGTACTCGGCCTTCGTTGCCCGGGCGAGGCCACATTCCAGAAGTACGGGCTCGACGCTCGCTACTGTGCGGCGCGCATCGTCGATGTCGAGGCTGCTCTGGGCCACCCCAGCAAGCCCCTCACCCGGTGGAACGAGGGACGTGATCACGTTGGCTCCTGCATTTAGCCGCTCCCTCAAACCCTCGAGGCCTCCGATATCGAGGGATGCCGGTACGAGCCGGTCCGGGAATAGGAGTCGCATGACGGCGATGATCTTCAGCTCCTCGTCGGGATCCGCAGCTGGATGATCGCTGAGGGGCGTGCCCTTCTGAGGAACGAAACTCATGACCCTGACCTGATCGGTGTCGAGCTCACCCATAGCCGCAAGCGTACGGGCCACGTCCACTGGAGACTCCCCCAGGCCCGAGAGCATCCCGTCCTCCGTAAGAAGACCGAGTCCACGGGCAATCTTCTTCGCGTCCAGCCGGCTATCGAAATCCTGGCAGGGTCGAATCCTTTCGAAGAGGGATCGGTCGTGGGTCTCCTGGTAACAGGCGTACCACGAAGCACCGGATTCCTTGAGTCTTGTGAGGGCAGCTTCATCCACGAGTCCCGGCGAGATCATCACCGGGAGGTTCGTTGCCTTCCTCACTGCGGCCACAACATCCGCGAGGTCTTCGAACCCACCTTCGTCGAAATATTCGGGGTCTTCGCCCATGGTCAGGTCGATGAGGTGAACGTTCGATTCTGCCAGCATCCAGGCCGCTTCGACGATCTGGTCGTGACTCTTGCGGTACCGGAGGGAGTGTGTGTTTGATGCCCGGTAAAAACAAAAATGGCAGTTGTTGCGGCAGTATGTGCTCAAAAAATGGCAGTTGTTGCGGCAGTATGTGCTCAGGTAGACGAACCCGTAGAGAAACACCCTGTTGCCCGTGTGCTTGGCTCGAACCCCTCTGGCCGCTGCATAGAGTAACTCTCGGTCCTCCTGCTCATCGATCGAGAGGAGACGCACGATTTCGGACTCCGAAATGGTGCCTCCCGCGTCGGCCCGTTCCAAGATCGATTCCAGTCCGCCGCCTCCTGTCTGACGATTCAACTACACTTCCTTTGCCCTTCTAAATGTTGAGGGTGACGCCATCGAGGTAAGCGAGGCTTCTGCCCATCTTTCCGATGCTGTTCCCACCTCTAGCCGTCATCAAGAGCCGCTCGAGACCAAAACCGATGCCAACCCAGGTATCTGTGATTCGCCACGCACGATCCAATGGATGGGGTCCCATCGCACCGGACCCCAACTCGAGGCCGTCTGAGCTTACCACGTCCATCGTCTCTCCATAAACGGTCGAATCTTCCGCCTCGAGGCGGTACTCGTCGATCCCTGCAGCGCGGGTCACGAGGTCCGCCATCTCACGGATCCTTCGGCTTCGATCTTCCTCGGGGATGCCGAACTCGCAGAGGTTGAGCATGGTGAACTCACTGGAGTGCCGGGCTCCCTGGGATTCTTTGCGGAAGCAGGAACCGACCTCGAAGATGCCCACGGGCTTTTCCCAGAGGCGCAGCAGATCCTTGATCACATAATAGAGATGTGGGGCGAGCATTGGCCGGAGGCATCGATCCTTTTCCACCCAGAAAATCTGTTTGAAGAGATCGTGAGTTTCTGTGACGCCCATCTTCGCCAAGAGTCCCCGGGACAAGATGGTGGGTGTGATCACCTGTACGAAGCCCTCTTGTACCAGAGCCTCCACGAGCCTGGTCTCCAGACGGCAGAGTTCTGGCCGACCGTGGACCTTTCTCATCTCTATGAGCTCATTCTTCCGTAACTTGGTAAGTTCCCCTTCGAGTTTCTGAAACGCCCGGTCGCGCTGGGCCGGATTCTCGAATCGCGCGGACAACTGCGTCTGGTCGGCATCAAGAGCTTTGAGTCTATTGGCCTGTATTTCCGACCAGGTTGTCTCCATGGCCTTTCCTTCAGAGGTTCTCGATACCATAGACTCATTGCCTTCTCTTGTTTCGTGCTGCCATGGCGGAAGGTGAGGAGGAGATGGTGGGGAGCCCCGGAGTCACACCGAGCTATGTGGGTTTAGAGCCCACACGATCCTTTATCGATCCACTCCCCACGAACGTCGATCCTTCCGACGGAAGGCGAACCATCTTCGCAATTCCTGGATAGGGTAGCAAAGACCAAGTTGATCCTCCACAGGAGGAGTGTCAATGGACCTGGTGTGATAGAATTCTTGACAACAATGATACCAGCCGATAGTTCTGGAGTGGGTTCAAGCCATCATCGCTAATACGGAAAATGCGCAGCGCATCGGCTTAGGTGAAAGTGGTGAGCGGCTCCAGCCGCTCTCTTGATGGGAGGTATTTGAATGAGTGATGGCATTTCCACCAGAATGGGAGATGGTGAGAGAGTCACCATGCCCGCCTCCGAGATCAAGGAAGAGATTCTGGCCGGCACCGAAGATGCTGCGGATAAAGGACGCATTCCACAGCTGACCGGCGAGGAGCTCGACACGCTCTACGAGATTTTGGCCGATCCCTCGCGGATGGTGAGCGTGGAACCGGGCCAGGAGGTCATCGTCACCGACGACGGTGGCACCATGAGTTTCTATTCGGGTCAGGACGGCGGCGGTGTGGGTGTGCCCATGAGCAGGTTGCAGGCGATTCTGACCTACGAACGCGCATGCGGTGCGGATACGACCTCCATGGGCCACAGCGACTACAGCTACAAGCCCGTCAAGGCCATCGTCAACTTTGAGATGAACGAGTACTACACAGCATCTCTGATGACCACGGCCCCCTTCTTCTACGGTGCCCAGCCGAATATGGGCCTGTATTACCAACCCGACGGTCCCTGCGTGAACCCCGCAGAGCTGTTTGCGGAAGGGGACATCGAAGGAGCCAAGAAGACTCAAGAAGAGGCGGCCGATTTTCTGCGACGCGATTTGGGTTTCGTGGTCCGCAAACTCGATACCGTGGGATGCGAGGGAATCAACTTCGACACTTCCGGTTCCGCGGGAGACGCCGACTATATGGCGGCGCTCCAAGCGGTGCAGGACTTGAAGAAAGACCTACCCCATATGCCCATGATCCTTGGCGCATCCGGGGAATTCGTCCTGGGCATGCACGGCTCCGTGGAGTTTGACGGCAAGCGCCTGGCCGGCATGTACCCCCACGAGCAGGTCAAGGTGGCCGAGGCCGCCGGTGCCGATATCGCCGGCGTTGCAGTGAATACCAATACCAACGAATCGGTTGCCTGGAACCTCGCACGCGCGGCCACCTTCGTGAAAGCCGCAACCGAAGCATCCGATATTCCCGTCCATGTGAACGTGGGCATGGGGGTGGGTGGGGTGCCCATGATGGAGCAGCCTCCCATCGACAGTGTATCCAGAGTGTCCAAGACACTCGTACAACTTGGGAAAGCGGACGGATTGTAGATAGGCGTCGGCGACCCTCTGGGTATGCACCTTTCGCATATCATGACTTCAGGAATGGGTGGTCTGAGGACTGCTGGAGATCTGGTGGCCTGGATGCAGATGACTCGGAAGATGAAGATCAATGAAGCGAAAGAATACGTGGCCGGAAAACTGGGGATCGATATCATCGACCTGACCGACGAGGAAGTGATGCATCAACTCAGGGAGGACCTGGGTCTGGGCATCGTGACCTCGGTGTCAGGAAGTCCCAAGGGGATCCGAGCCAAAATGAAGATTGCAGAGCTGCTCGATATTCGGATCAATTCTGTGGAGCTATTCAGATCCCAGACCGGGTATCACGGGTGACAACCGGGGACCGAGGGAGAATACGGATCATGTCTGCCGAGATATTTGAGAATGCAGTAGACGTAATCGTCAGAGGCAACGCCCAGGAGGCCTTGGAGGTGGCAAAGAAAGGCCTTGGCGAAGGAATCGACCCTCTCGCATTGATCAACGACGGGTTCATTCCCGGGATCAAGAAGGTCGGAGACCTGTTCGGATCGGGTAAACTGTTTCTCCCCGAGCTCATCCTGTCGGCAACCGCCATGGAGCAAGTTACCGGATTGATCAACAAATCGATCCCAAGCGGTCAGGAACAGGCTCAAGGGAGGGTGATCATCGGGACGGTGGAAGGGGACGTGCACGATATCGGCAAGACAATTGTCGTCTCAATGCTCAAGGCCAATGGGTTTGAGGTCAAGGATCTCGGACGGGACGTTGCTTTGGCAGCGTTCATCGAAGAGGCAGACAAGTTCAACGCCAATATCATCGGCACAAGTGCCCTGCTCACCACCACGATGGCGGCTCAAAAGCAGCTGGAAGAGGAACTGAAAAACGCCGGCCTCAAGGATCGATTCAAGACCATGGTGGGCGGCGCGCCCGTGACCCAGCGCTGGGCCAAGAGAATCGGTGCCGACGCCTTCGCGGAGGACGCAGGCGAAGCCGTGAACAAGGTCAAAGCACTTCTCAACATCGGCTAATTCCCCGGGGAATGATGGTGCTGCGTGTGGGAGGGGCTGGCTCCTCGAAGACCCTTCTGACCAAAGATCTCTTGCCAAAAAGGACATACCATGCTTCATCGTTCCAAACCTTGGGCTCTTCCGGCAACGGCGCCTCTACTCTCTTTGCTCGTTGCCGGGTGCACCCAGGAGGTTGCCGGTCCGACGGTCCAAGACGTGGTCGATGGTGTTTCTCATACGCACTACCAGGCGTATCAAATGGACGTGGAGAACATGGGCCTCGGGCTGTACGGCGGGTCAGACTATGACATGGGCTATCGAAACCGCGACGCTTTTGAGGGCCCCGGGTCGCTCGGCAATCAGGAAACCCGTTTGTACCTCCAGGACAAGTTCAGAGACATGGGCCTGGACGTCTCGGTGCAGGGAGAATACCTGAACGTGGTCGGCGAGCTCACGGGTACTACAACTCCCGAGAACATCTACATCATTGGTGCGCATTTTGACCATGTTGACGGTGACGGGCCAAGCGAAGACGACCGTCCCGGCGGTGACGACAACGCTTCAGGAACTGCCGGTGTATTGGAGG
>JBDGYW010000224.1:0-8968 GCA_039588935.1 Gemmatimonadota bacterium
GTCGCATCGGAGAATCGGCCGTTTTCGTTCTCGAACAACCGCAAGGAGCCCCAGTCAATCGCAAACAGAAGATCAGGATCACCATCGCCATCGATATCACAAAAGGTGGCCGCGGAGACCATTCCAATCTCGGAGAATAGCTCAGCGTTTTCCGCGTCAGGCTCGAAGCCGCCTTCGTCGTACCTGAACAGCCGGGACGTCGGTGGCAGTGGGTACCTGGCCGGTAGCACGCGCCCACCCACAAACAGATCGAGGTCACCGTCCCCATCGTAGTCCGTCAGAACCATGGGGCCTGTGCTGCTTGCGAACCCGGGCACCGCTTCTGAGACTCTTGGGCTGACTGACCGTGCACTACGTACCGATGACGGAATATCCAGGCGGAGTACCGAAGCCGCCTCCGATGCCGCACCAGGGCTTGCCGCTTCATAATTCATCTGCCCAACCAGCAGTGAACTGACTCCCCTTCCCTCATAGGTCGGCAGGATCGTTGTCAAGTCGAACTCGGCGTTTTCCAGGTCGAGCGTTATCCGCACGAGACGGCCGGCGTCGTTCCTGTAGAAGCCGAGACTGCCTCCCCTTCCCGACGCGATGAACAGGTCTTCGTCGCCGTCACGATCGATATCGAACCAGCTGACGCCCGGGCCGAGTTGGCTCAGCTTGTGACGGAGCAGCTTTTGTCGGGCAAAGTCATCGTACGGCACCTCAACGTGGGTGTGCGCCAATTCCGCAGAAATATCGACGAAGTACGGTTCAACGCTTCGGCTCTCATCCGCACCTGGTCGTGAGTTGGCATCCGTCGGAACCTCAGCTGCGCCGCGTTCATCTATCTCATAAATACGGTTCGGTACCACGCCCTGTACCACACTCCTCCTGCCACTTCGCCACTCAATCATTAGTGAAAGCGTGTCCGCTTCACCTGCAGCAAACATCAGCAATGGATCGGCACCGGAGGTGTAGAGCCCGCCTGCCAAGACCTCCTTGTGTTGCGATGGTACGGGACCGCCCAGAAGTGTCACACGCGCTCCAATGCCACCGGTATTGGGCGACAAACCGTTCAGCCGCACGGTGACCCGTGCGCGATTGCTCTCGTTTTGGTAAACCGAGGCAGGCATACCGAGCCGGTTGATAACGATATCTAGATCGCCATCCAAGTCGAGGTCGGCGGTTGCGGCTCCCTGTGCCACGTCGGGCTCGTCTGCGAACCCCCACTCGGCAGCCACCTCATCGAACGTAAGATCTCCATTGTTTCGAAAAGCCGCATTTGGCAGATGCAGATTCGGGTAAAGAAAACGCCAGCGTCGCCAGTCAGAAGTGTCCCGCGTGGTTTGCACGCGCTCCTGGGTATCGGAGTCCAAGAAGTCGTAACGGTGTCCGGTGCCAATCAGGATGTCCTCCAAGCCGTCCAGATCGACATCGAAGAACAGCACCGACCACGACCAACCCGAAGCCTCGACGCCAGCAAAGAGCCCGATTTCGGCGAAGGTCATATCGCCGCGGTTGATGTACAGAGTATTGCGCCCTATTTGCGGTCGATTGTAGATGTCGCCGAGCACGGTCGGCTCCGGGACCATCGCCTGGACCTGGGTCTTCTGCTGCCTCGTGTTCAGGTCCAGCATGTCGATGAGTATGAAATCCTCATCACCGTCACGGTCCAGATCCGCAATGTCCATCGTCATCGTGGCATTACTCGTGGCCCGTAAGGCCAGCCGATCCGCCAGCCGGAACCGTCCGGTGCCGTCGTTTATCCAGAATCGATCCGGGCTCTCGAAGTCGTTGCACACGTAAAGGTCGGGATCGCCATCGTGATCGAAATCGTGAAATCGAGCGGTAAGCCCCCAGTCGCGGGGCGTATCGGCCAACGGTTCACCGTCCTCGTCCAAGAACCAGCCGGAAGTGAACGAGATCTCCTCAAAGTGTCCCGCGCCGTCGTTCAGGTAGAACTTGTCGGGTTCGGCGTACTCGAACCGCATTATCCGGCCTAGTTGCCTTACCAGTCGGTAGTGGTCACGGAATTCCGGTTTCACGGTGAACTCGCCGTCTACCTCCTCGACGACCTGGTCAAAGGCTATGACGTTGGGTGGATAGATGTCACGAACGGGTTTGATCTTGTTATTTGCGACGTACAGGTCGAGATCGCCGTCTCCGTCCACATCTGCCAGTGTCTGGGTGGTTCCGTAGTAATCGGAGGCCAACCCGTACTCCTCGGTGCGCTCCTCGAACACGCCGGCGCCGTCGTTCAAGAAGAATGCATTGGGACCTTCCATCGCTGTAACGAGCAGATCGAGGTCGCTATCTCCATCGACATCGGCAAACACCGCGCCCGTCGAAAACCTATTCGCTGCCGCGACACCGGCGTGCTCGGTGACGTCCTCGAACCGCCAGGCGCCGAGATTCCGGTACAGGACGTTTGATCCGTCAAGACTCGCGAAGTAGATGTCAACGAGGCCGTCACCGTCGACATCGCCGAGAGCAACACCCGAACCGTTGAACAAATGCTCGTTGAGGAGGGCTTGTTCCTCGGTCACATCGTTGGAGAAATGAATGCCGGTCCGATCTGGGTGCATCTGCTGAAAACCGTTCTGGCCCTGGCGAGGAACTGAGAGTTCGGCCCAGCGGAGGTTGTCCCCCTGCTGCCACTCCAGCTCAACCTGCCCCGCACAAGCACCCACCGAGAGCAACATCAAAGCCAGCCACATCGAGCGACAGTTGAATGAGCTGGAAACCAGACGGCCGTCGATTTCTTTATTGATCTCGCTACCCCCCTATCACCGGTGATCGATACCTCGCCGAGGATCGGCGCGGCCGACTAAGGATAACCAAAAAATGGCACAAACCGGGCACCTTTTCAGTAGTATTAATTAGGAGGACTCATGACAACAAGATTGCCTGGGGAGCCAACCGAGCGGGACACCGCTCCGATCAGGCGCCCGCGGAAGCGGGTTTCCTGCTAACTTAATCATAGAATGCTCACCTCCGACTCCAGCCCCGCTTACCTGTGCTTGTTCTGCAGAAGCCATCTAGGCCGGAACGATCTGGTCGAGCGCTGCAGCGCAGGACGGAGACTCGCGTTCGACTCTCAAAAGGGACGCCTCTGGATCGTCTGTCCGGAGTGCGGTGGCTGGAATCTCACCCCTCTCGATGAACGCTGGGAAGCCATTGAGGAATGCGAACGACTTTTCAGCACAACCGCTGTCCGGGTCTGTACGGAGAACGTCGCGCTCGCGGTGGTCTACGGCTCCCTTGATCTCATCCGCATCGGAAGGCCCTTTCGTCAAGAACTAGCGGTGTGGCGCTACGCCGACGAGTTGAGGGGTCGACGCCGTCGCGCAATTCTGAAGGCTGGCGCACAAGCCGCCGACAGCTATGGCTGGATGATCGGTGCCGGAGGACTCGTGGGAGCGGGTGTGGCTTTGCTGGTTGGCGCTCCGGCTGCGATCGGGTTCGGCATGGTCGCCGGTGCCGGAACGGAAGAACTCTGGCGTGAGATCGGTCCCGAGCGGATCGAGAAGGAGCTGGGAAGGATAATCGCCAAGGTTCGCATCAACTCCCTCGACTTCTCGTTTGTGCGCACCGGGCACGTCCCCGATGTTCGTCTAAGCGAGATGGGCAACTATTGGAGATTGGAGCTGCCTCATTCCGTTGGCTGGGAAGGTTATTCGGGAGAACAGGCGATTCACGTCATGGGCCTGGTACTGCCAGTCGCAAACGGGTTTGGCGCATCACGGAGCCAGGTCGTGGAGGCCGTGCGAGAACTCGACAAGGCCGGTGACGCTCGCGCCTATTTCGACACCGTTGCCAAACGCATCAGAAAGTCAGACCTCAAGGAAAAAGGCGTCGGACAGTATCCGATGCCCATACGGCTGGCTCTAGAGATGGCCGCGCACGAAGAGACTGAACGGCAGGCTCTCCAGGGCCGGCTGAAATGGTTGGAGCGCCGTTGGCGAGAGGCAGAGGAGATCGCGGAGATCGCCGACAACCTATTCACGATGCCGGCGATCGAAAACCGCCTCGCCGCAGGACAACTCCAGGACTAGATCGCTCTAGACTCCATACGCCCAAGTCTCACCGGGCTCCACGACCTTCACCTCCACTCCCTTCGGTGCAAACCCGGAAATGTCCGATACCAGCAGGGGCCACGTTCCATAGTGGATGGGTACCGCGACCTTGGGCCCGATCATTTCTGCGGCGATGGCGCCAAGCTCGGGCCCCATGGTGAAACGATCGCCAACCGGAACGAACGCGACGTCCGGCCGGTAGATCTCGCCCATCAGCTTCAAATCGCCGAACAGGCCTGTGTCTCCTAGATGGTAGACGGTGACACCGCCCATGTTAACGATCACACCGGTAGGCATACCCATGTATTGCCCGTCGAATGACGACGAATGGAACGCGGGCGTAAACGCAACCCATCCGAACGAGCCGTCGATCTTGCCACCGGGATTCCCGGGTTCGGCCTTACATCCCAGCGCACCGACATATTCCGCGATCTCGTTGGGCGCATATACGGTGGCGTCATTCGCTTTCGCTATCGCCACAGTATCACCGATATGATCACCGTGTCCGTGCGTCACCACGATCGCCTGGCAGTGTATATCGTCTGCTGTTGTTGTGGCCACCGGATTGCCCGTAAGGAAAGGATCGATGGCGAGGCACGTGCTGCCGTCGTCCATCAAAAGTCCCGCGTGTCCAAGAAACGTGAAGGTGATAGCCATCAGTTCGCCTCCCCCGCAAATTCGTGCCCGAAGTGGCTCCGGAGCTTTCAAGTGTGGCGGATGCCGTTCCGCCTGCGACTATGGCAAAGCTGACCCTCGTAACGTTCAAAGGCAAGAGTTGAGCCCCTTGCCCGAAACGGTCGTTCACAACATGCTTAGGCCGTGTCAAATCTGCTAAGCAACCGCGACCTTCTGGCTCGGCTTGTTGGGTTCGATTCTTCGAGCGACACCAGCAATAGGCCGATCGCCGATTTCATCTGCGATTACCTCGATCTACCGGGCGTAACAATAGACCGGCAACCGTCGCCCGATGATGAGAAGGTGAACCTCATCGTCAAGGTGGGTCCATCCGACAAATCCGATGGGGGAGGTCTCGTTCTATCCGGACACATGGACACCGTGCCGGCAGATGAACCTGAGTGGACTACCGACCCGTACATGTTGGCCGAATCCGATGGGCATTACTTCGGCCGTGGCGTCTGCGATATGAAAGGATTCATCGCTCTCGCCATGAATGCCGCTGCCTCGGTTCCGAGCGCAGGGCTCACGCGTCCATTGGTGCTAGTACTCACGTACGACGAGGAAGTAGGGATTCTGGGCAGTAAGCACCTGGCGGATTCTTACGAGGGGCGTAGGCGCCTACCAACGGCAGCTATTGTCGGCGAGCCGACCTCGCTCAGAGTCGTGCGGATGCACAAGGGCTTCGCAGGGTTCAAGGTCGTCGTCCTAGGTAAGAGCGCTCATAGCGGGTACCCCCATCTCGGTACGAACGCGATCGAACCGGCCAGCTCACTGATTCAAGCATTGAAGCAGCTTCGTCTCAATTTCGAGGCCGAGTCGCCCCCGAACGCGGAGTATTTCCCGGAAGTTCCCTTTGTTGCTTTGAACATTGGAACGATTTCCGGTGGAACGGCACCCAACATCATCCCGGACCGGTGCGAGGTGGCCTGTAGCCTTCGTTCGTTGCCGGGAATGGATACGTCCTCCATTCTGCAACGAGTGCGCGAGACCGTCGAAGAAGGTCTTGGCAACGCGCAGCACGAATTCGTGGTCACTAATGAGACTCCGCCCTTGCTGCTCGAGAAGCAGTCCGTGATATACCAGACGCTTGCGAATTCGGTTGCACAGACGACCACGCACAGCGCGTCGTATGCCACTGACGCGGGATGGCTTCAGACGCTGGGCATGGAATGCGCGGTGTTCGGCCCTGGCAACATCGAGGTGGCACACCGACCAAACGAATCGTTGCCGGTCGCAGAGTATGCAACGTACAGGAGCATACTCGAACGGACGATTAATGATTGCTGCTGCAGTACTGTGTAGCACCCCAGAGGCACTCACCGGATCACATTGGTTCAGCCATAACCGGCAGTGTTCCGGGACAAAGTAGAAAACGCGTACAGAGGATCCAACAGCCATGAGCGGTCAACTCATTGAATGCGTTCCCAACTTCAGCGAGGGGAACGACCTCACAATCATCAAGCAGATAACCGACGAGATAGAGACCGTCGAGGGTGTACAGCTGCTGGATGTCGATCCCGGTAAGGCTACCAACCGGACCGTCGTCACCTTTGTCGGGGCGCCGAACGAAGTGCTCGATGCAGCAGTGAAAGCCGTGAAGAAAGCCTCGGAACTCATTGATATGAGCAAACACCAAGGCGAACACCCACGGTTTGGGGCTACAGATGTCTGCCCACTCGTTCCCGTAGCGAATGTAACGATGGAGGAAACCGTCGAATACGCTCACAAATTAGCAAAGCGAATCGGCGATGAACTGGGCGTCACAGTGTTCTGCTACGAGAACGCCGCGTTGAAGGAGGACCGACATAACCTGGCCACTGTCCGCGCCGGCGAATATGAGGCGTTGAAAGAGCGATTGGCCATGCCTGAGTGGACGCCCGACTTCGGTCCGGCGGAGTTCAATCCCAAATCAGGGGCGACTGCTGTTGGCGCCAGAGATTTCCTCGTGGCCTACAACGTCAACCTCAATACAACTTCGACACGAAGGGCAAACGCCATCGCTTTCGACGTACGTGAAAAGGGTCGTATCAAGCGCGAAGGCAATCCGCTAACAGGCGAGATAGTCAGAGACGAGAACGGCAACCCAGTGTGGACGCCGGGTACCCTGAAGGCGGTGAAGGCAATTGGCTGGTTCATCGAGGAATACGGTGTGGCTCAGATCTCCATGAACCTCACCAACATCAGCGTCACTCCGGTGCATGTCGCCTTCGATGAGGTCTACAACAAGGCAAATGCGAGAGGTGTGCGGGTCACCGGATCAGAACTGGTGGGTTTGATCCCCCTGCAGGCGATGCTCGATGCCGGCAAATACTTCTTGCGGAAGCAAGAACGGTCGACAGGCATATCCGACAAGGAAATCATCAAGATCGCGGTCAAGTCGTTGGGCCTGGACGACCTGTATCCGTTCAAGCCCGAAGAGAAGATCATCGAGTACGCCATTGCGGGTGAGAAGAATCCACAGCTCGTGGACCTGACGCTAGGGGGGTTCGTCGAGGAAACCGCTTCCGAATCCGCCGCACCTGGAGGCGGCTCCATCTCTGCCGCCGCAGGCGCGATGGGTGCCGCGTTGGCAACCATGGTCGCCAACCTCTCTTCTCACAAACGCGGTTGGGACGAACGTTGGGAGGAATTTTCCGACTGGGCGGAGCGAGGCAAGAAGTACCATGACGAACTTCTGTTCCTGATAGACGAAGACACCAACGCCTTCAATAGAGTGATGGCTGCGTTCGGCCTTCCGCAGGGAACCGACGCGGAGAAGGCTGATAAGGGAAAGGCCGTCGAGGAAGCGACCAAAGCCGCCATTGACGTGCCATTCCGTGTCATGCAAACAGCATATGACTCGATGGCGGTGATCAAGGCAATGGCAGAATTCGGGAATCCGAACTCCGTTTCGGACGCTGGAGTGGGCGCGCTGTGTGCTCGCACCGCAGTGATGGGCGCGCATCTGAATGTCCTTATCAATACACCGGACCTGAAGGACCGCGAATTTGCAGAGGACAGACTCGCGAAAGGGAAGGAACTTCAAGACAAAGCGATCGCGCTGGAACAAGAAATTATCGCTATCGTGGAGTCCAGGCTCTAGTCTCATTTCTTGCCAACCAACCTTGGAGGAATCATGCGACACCTTCGCATCTCAGCGTTGATAGCAATCCTGGTTGGGTGTACAACATCCGCAGGACATGCACAGGGCCGTCACCGACATGAAGGGTTTTGGATCGGATTCGGCTTAGGTGGTGGCGTGAATACTGCGGCAAACGTACAAGATGGCAAACGAGGTGGCGGTGCAGCATACGTGCGTCTTGGTGGCACGTTGTCCCAGAGATGGCTGTTGGGTGGTGAACTCAGCATTTGGGCACGACAGGAAGACACGATTCTGGGCGATAACACGGTATCACTAACTCGGAGCAACGCCACTTTCACGGTGATGTTCTTCCCGAGCGAGAACGGTGGCTTCTTTCTCAAAGGCGGCCTGGGTGGTGCGAATGTCGAGTTGCAGGCTGGAGGCGTCGAGGTCTCTGAGCAAGGGGTAGGAACCACTCTGGGGGTGGGCTACGATGTAAGGCTCGGCAGAAATTTGTACCTCACGCCCAACATGGACTTGCTAATCCAGACCTTTGAGACGCCGGCGAGTGAGACCACCACCAACACGTTGGTCCTGCTCACCCTTGGACTGACGTGGCATTGACCCGACGCCAACTGGCCCGTTAGACGCAAGTCCAGCCGGGCATTGTACTTACTGAAGCCGCGAATAAACCGAATCATACGCCTTGGGTAACAGGTCCCCCGCAGCTGACAGTATCCCGCTCGGCCCGTGTTCCTTCAGCAGCGATTCCACCGCCCTACCGGTGGATCGCTTACCGAATTGCCAGGTGCGCATAGAGTTGGGCCAGGATGCGAGCAGTGCCTGCGTGACTTCTTGAATGTCTTCCACAGTGCCATCGTCTTTCAGCTCGACCTCGATCTCGTGATGCCGTGCGGCTCCGGATCGGAGATGATACACGACGGAATCGACAGCCACTTCAGCGAGAACGATCGTGGGGTTTCCCCTGCGGGACACATCACGCGGTCTTCGTCTCGTGGTGCGCGTCTGGTCGGCCACAAAACCCATCTGGGAAACGATTGCCTTTGGATCGTGCCACTCACAGGTGGAAGCGGGTGGTGCGAGTTGCAGGCCAAACTCAGCGAGCCGGGCCACAATCAGATCCATCGAATCAGGCGACCATGCTAACTCGATC
>JBDGYW010000225.1:0-8936 GCA_039588935.1 Gemmatimonadota bacterium
GAGTAGCTGAGAACCTGAATCGGACCAGCGATGAACGTCTTGCCAACAGACATGAAGTTCTTCACGCCTGGGTGCTCGGTGTCGGTCGTGGCAAAGATCTTCTCCGACATCATCTTCATTTGGTCGCCCGTTGCCTCATCGATGGACTCTACGTCCTGGATCGCGATAACCGGATTACCATCGACGTTCGGATCGAGCAACGCGATCCGCTTGGCGTCGCCGATCGCGGCGACATCCTCAACCACATTTACGATCGGGACAGGCCAAAACAGACCGTCAGTGGTCTTCATGTTCTCGGCCACCGACAGCGAGTCGGCGAGATTCATGTAACCCTTGAGCGGGTTGAAATACCCGGATCCCATCATCACCGCATTCGCAGCTGCCTGAGAGCAGACCAGCAGCTTGGGCAGTCCTTCAGCTTCCTTCAGTAACTCGGCGCGCTTCGCGTCATCAGCTACGTAAAGCGGGTTCAGCGTATCCGAACCGTGCGGTTTGACCAGCTGGCCCATGGACCTATCCTTCCTTTCGTTCATAATATTTGATGGAGGAAGAACCTCTCGCTCCTCCAATCGGAATCCCTATCGGCGATTCCGCTTACTTCTCACTACTCCCTGTCGTGACAGGTACCAAACTCTTCGAATTGCTCAGGTTACGCCCGGTGTGTTCCGCATACACCATGGCAACCGTTCTGTAAACGATATGTGCGAACTTTGAATAGGGCAGATACACCAGTAGCCCCACGACACCCACGAGATGTAAAAAATAGACCGCGTACGCCGCGGTGGTCAGCAGAGCAACGTCCGCCGGCTCCCCCACAAACCTGAATATCTCTGTGAATACGCCCGAGACACCCACGTAAAGCAGCAGCCAAACGAAAGTCCAATCGAACGTAGTGCTGAGTGGTGCATCATCTCCACCACGAAACCGGTCGCCAATGGCCTTCACACAACCGTAAATCAGCAATACGGCACCTACGTTCGCGAGGAGCTTCATCGGATGCAACAGGCCGAACGGATACATGGAGTCAATTCCGAGCATTGGATTGACGTACAAGTCGAGCACCGCCCAGACCGTTACCACAAACAGAGCAACGAACCCGTAGAACGCGGTGAGGTGCGCGACCCTACGTGATGCCTGACTAGTGCATCTGCCGAATTGGTCATGAATCACAATCGACTTCACCACCTTGACGAAACTCGGCACCATGCCCAATACGGGCAATCCGCTTTCAGAAGAGCCGTCCGACGCTTTCATCGCCTGCCAAAACCTTAGCGCTCCCACCAGAACAACGAGAGCCGCCAAGCCGGTCAACGCCGAGAAGTACCCGATCAACAGCCAGTGCGGGAAAAAGTCGGCATAGAACTCGTGGTGGGATTCACCGAACGGCAGAGCCGCCTCTAGCGGCCCGCGTACGATCAGCGCAAGACCGACCAGCGCCGCTGCGATCAGCAGCATCAAAGGCAGCGTCTTGACCTGATTCATCCACTGTGCGAGGAACCCGGGCGTCGCGTAGTGCTTCACTGCTTGATGCCGAACCGCCGCCAGCAGGTCGCCCGGCCGGGCACCGCGCAGGCATTTGGTCGAACAGTCGTTGCACTGATGGCACAGCCAGACATCGGGATCGGCAACGAGCCTGTCCTTCAATCCCCACTGAGCCCACAGCATTTCCTTACGTGGAAACGGCGTGCGTCCCGTGGACAGATCGCATACAACTGAGCACGTCGCACACTGGACGCACTTCTTCACGTCCGCTCCGCCCTCTGTGAGGACGCTCTTCAGGAATTCCCTGTCCGGTTTCAGGACTATCACATCTGGCATTTTGGGAACACTCCCTTGCACCCGAAGGCCTTACTCACTCCTTGAACGGGTTCAGCCCGACTTCGTCGATCTCTTCGGCGAACTCGTTGATGATCGCCGCCATCTTCTCGTAGTCGTCGATGCCAAGTTGTTCGATTCGAACCCGTTCCTCTTCGAGCGCGAGCTGCTGTAGTTTTTCCTGTACGTTCTTGCCTCGCGTGCCCATCAGTTCGCTGCCGCGAACGAAGTGGCACTGGTAATCGTCGCCTGACTTACACCCAACCAGCAGGATGCCGTCGTAACCCTGCGACATTGCGTCAGCGATCCAGACTATGTTCACCGATCCAAGGCAGCGAACTGGAATGAACCGAATGAAGGCGCTGTGCTGAATTCGATTGAGCCCCGCTACGTCCAGAGCTGGATAGGCATCATTCTCGCAGATCAAGCCCAGAAGGCGTGGCTTCTCTTCGAATTCGTCAGGGATCTCAACCGCCTTGATCATCGACGAGATGATCTCGACTGAGTAGTTCTTGAAGGATATGATCCGCTCAGGACAGGCACCCAGACAAATGCCGCACCTGCGACAACGCGTGAGGTTGGGATTTGGCGTGCCCTTATCGTCCTCGTCCAGTGTCCCAAACGGACACTCTTCCGTACAACGCTTGCAGCTGGTACAGCGCTGCAACGCAAAGTCGGGATACGACTGATCTTCCCAACGGGGGTGCATGGCCATTCCGCGGGAGGCAAGTTCCACGCACTGGATCGCCTTGAGTGCCGCACCAGCACCGTCTTCCTTGCTGCCGGCGGTGTCGCTCGGCGCCCGCGCACATCCGGCGGCGTAGATGCCGGTGCGACGTGTTTCATACGGGAAGCAGATGAAGTGTGAATCAGGGAAGTCATACTTGAGCATCGGCAGATCGGGTCCTTGCCGATAACCAAGGTTCAATATTTCGGTTCCCTCGTGGTGCTTCAGTTCTTCGTACGTCTTTTTGGCCGCTTCCAACTGGGCACCCGCTTCGTCCTTCGCGATGAGACCCTTGGCATCCTCGACCTGGCGAATTGCTTCTCCGTCGGCGGCGTTGGGCACCATTCCGGTAGCGAGCACGACCAAGTCAGCCTCGATCTGAACCTTTTCACCAAGGAGAGTGTTCTCCATGTTGACGACGAGGTCGCTTCCGTTCGCCTCAGTGACCGAGACCACCTCACCCTTCGTGAAGAAAATCTCCGAGTCTTCCTGGGCTCTGCGATAGAAATCCTCGTGCTGCCCGGGGGATCGAAGGTCCTTATAGAGCACGAAAGCCTGCGTCTCGCCATCCAATTCCCGAGCCAGGAGTGCTTGCTTCAGCGACACGCGGCAACATACGCCCGAACAGTACGGCAAGTGCTCTTCGTCTCTTGACCCTGCGCACTGGACAAACGCAATCTTGCGCACCGGTTTGCCGTCGGATGGCCGAGTGATCTTACCGCTAGCGGCTAGTTCCTCCATCTCGACATTAGTAATGACATTCTCGAATTCGTAGCCCAAGTGGCCGAGCTTTGAGGCATCGTATGGCTTCCATCCCGTCGCCTGCACGATTGCGCCAACACGAAAATCGATGTTCGACCCATTCTTCTTGAGTGACACATCGAACTGACCGGGCTGCCCGATTATCTTATCGATGGTAGCCGTTGTGTGGACCGTTATCCGCTCGTTGCCATCGATCTCGGCAACAGTGGAGTCCACATCGACCGGCTCGAGTTCCCGATACGGAGCCCGCGTCGGGTACACCTTGGCAAAGTCTCGCACTCTGCCACCAAGTTGTTCGGCCTTCTCCACCAACACGACGTCGTAACCGGCCTTGGCGGCTTCTGATGCGGCGCTCATGCCGGTTGGTCCACCACCCACCACGAGAATGGTCTTGTCGATTTCAGCCTCGAAAGGCTCAGGCAGCTCAGATTTCTGCGCTCGCGTGACACCCATCCGCATGTAATCTTCGGCGAGCATCTGTGTGTCTTCGTCGTTCGGCTCGTGGCTCCACACGACCATCTCACGGAGATTGACTCTCTCCGTCAGGCAACCGTCAAAAGTGAACGTGTCAACGTTGAATCGCGGCGAGCATCCGGCGATTACCAGAGCGTTCGCACCATCCTGGATGTCCTTCTTGATCTGCTCTAATCCGTCATCCCCGCACAGATATTCATGCGTCCGACACAGTTCCTCATTCATCTCGTCGGTGACGACCTTCTCTAGAGCCTCGACATCACATGATTTGCCGATATCACAACCCTGACAGATCCAAACCGCAATTTTCTTTTCTTTATTATCCACTTGTCTACTCCCCGCAACTCTGCAAGGCTTTCAAGGCAGCACCCGTAGCATCCCGCACACAAACCGCGACATCCACCGGCCGTTTGGCACATCCTGCGGCCAGCATTCCTGCCAAGGGTTGTTCACTCATGAGAAAACCGTGCTCGTCTCTCTCCAGTGCACCGCCGTTGTCGAAGTTGACCGACGCATTCGCTGGAACGAGACCTGTTGCCAACACAGCGAGATTGACCTTCTGCTCAATCCGCTCACCCGTCATCGTATCCTCGGCCTCCAGCACGACGTCGCCATTGGCCGAGTCTTCCGTGATCTTTGCTACCTTGCCTTTGACCAGATGAAGCTTCTCATCTTCCTGACACATCTGATAGAAATCATCCAGCCTGCCCGGTGCGCGAATATCGATGTAAAACACGAAGATCTCCGCGTCCGGGTATTGTTCGCGGACATATCTTGTCTGTTTCAACGATCCCATGCAGCAGACACCGGAACAGTGTTTCAGGTAGTTCTCGTCACGCGATCCGGCACACTGCACGAAGGCGACAGTCTCGATCTCATTCTCGTCTGACGGCCGCTGGATCTTGCCCGCCGTCGGCCCGTCGCCAGAAGCAAGCCGCTCCATCATCAGGTTGGTGATCACATTCTTGTACTTGCCGAACCCGAGGCCCTCGAACTTCGTGGCATCAGGCTGGTCCCAGCCGGTGGCCCAGATTACCGATTGGACCTCGAGTTGAATCGTATCGGGGCTCAACTCCAGGTCGATTGCACCGTACTGACACGCATCCACGCACTTCCCACACTCGGCACCGGGACACACACTGTCGTCGATAGCATACAAAACCGGGTAGGCCATCTTGTACGGCAGATAAACCGCCTTAGTCGTGCTCATTCCACAATCGAACTCGTTAGACCTTTCCACGGGGCAAACATCCACGCACTCTCCACATGCGGTGCATTTGCTGTTGACGCGTCGCGGCTGCTGTTTCACCGTCACTTGATAGCGGCCGGCCTCACCGGCAACCTTCTCGACCTCCGAAAGCGTGAGGCAACGAATGCTCGAGCTGGTCCTGATGCGCCGGAGGTTTATCTCCAGCCCGCAGGACGGCGGACACATCTTCGGGAAATACTGGTTCATCTGAGCGACACGGCCGCCCAGATATGGGTTCTTCTCGACCAGCACGACATCGCAACCAGCTTCTGACGCTTCTATCGCAGCAGTGATCCCGCTGATCCCACCACCGACCACGAGGACCGTTCCCCGTTTACCATTTCCACTCATGTTTTATCCTCTTCAGGAGCCGTCTTTTTCGACTCCTTGGCGAACACTTTCTGCTTGTCGAGGCTCCCTTTGAATGCCTCAGCGACCTCGGGTTTTACCTTCATCGTACTTTCGCCAAACACACTGAACCGCAACCAATGGTAGCCGAACCTGAGCAGCTCCTCGTCGTCCTTGCGCATCCCCTCGATGAACTCCTCATCGATTTCAAAACGGTCCAGAAGAGTGCTCTCGAACACGAATTCGCGGAACTTGTCCAAGTCGTAACACGCTGTGAACAGCATGTGCATCCTCTCGGGTGAAAGTGCCGCACCTTCTTGCTGGAAGAACTCGTGGAGAGTCAGTTCTCTGTACCCTCCGCCCCACCGATCGTATTCGTCTATTCCCTGGTTATCCAACCACTCGCGAACGGTCCATTCCTTTTCCTCACCAAACCCCTTACAAACTTCCTCCTGCAACAAGAAGTAAAAACTCTCGCCCTGCCATCCATCCGGCGTGTCCTTCTGAGCCGCCATGCCCAGGGGATACATACGACAGGGCCACGGCCGATCCGAGTACACACCGCAGCCTTCTTCCGTGAGGAACTGACAGGACTTCGACTCGTCGTCGTTCATGCGAAGAACAACCACCGGAGTAGTCATTTCCTTTTGGAGCGGAAGGATCGCGTACTTGTCGAGAAACTCGCTCGACTTCATCCCGAGGCGGTTCTTCAAACGCAGGACATCGTAGGGAGACAGAAAGATGTTCACATCGTGGCAGCAGCGATTGAAGCACGAAACACCTGGATGGCATCCGAACTTGAAGGTGTCGTCCAGTCCCAGCCTGGCGCTGTCCTCCAGGATTTTTTCCTCGAGCTTCCGAATGGGATCTTCTGGTCCTGCGGCGCGATCGTTGTCACTCATTCTCCATCTCCTTTGGCCTCGTCCACGATCATCTCACGTGTCGCGGAGTCCGACCAGACCGGAAGAGGTGAAGCAGCGCCTGTTGTGGGATTGACAGCGAAACGGTATGAAGCGTTTTGACTGAACTGCTGCTTCATCCAGGTCCATCCGCCCTTGTAGTAAGAGCAGTCGTCATTGAAGCAGACAAAGAAGAACTCCTCATTCCATGAGGCATCGACGGGAACACGCCACTTGCTGAGGCGCGTTTCACAATGCGGGCACGTTCGTGCAAAATCGTTCATCGGATTCCTCGGTCGATCATCATTCTATCATGCCGGCCTGGAAACCGTCCCTCGCCCAGCTGCGAAAGTCCTAATGCCTTTCGGAGACAAAAAGATTCAAGAGGAGTCCAGGAGTGGGCCTTCGGGCGCCAAACAACGACGCCCGAAGATCCCAAAAACAACAAACCGTTAGACAGTTATGTACTTAACGGGCTTCTTCATCATCTCCCACTCGCCCGTATTCCTATCGTACTTACAGTTGCAGAACGCCAGCCAATTATCGTTGTCGATGCTTGGCTTGTCCGCTCTGAAGTAGTACCCAGGCCAGCGGGTTTCCTCACGGAACAGGATCGAGCGCATATGCGCGTCGGCCTGGAACATCCGGTGGACGTTCTCCCAGCAACGCATCAACTCATGCAGATCCGATGCTGCCTGGTGGGCCGAGTCTTCCTTCAGGAAGTCGAGCAGCTCCATGCCCTTCTCAATGAGCTTGTCGCTCGTCTGGAACTGCGCCGACACACCACCCGCATACTCGTCCATGATCTTCTGCAGACGATACATGAACTGCTTGGCACGGATGTAATTCGGGTTGATGTCAGGATCCGTCGTGGCACCCTTGTGTTCTTCAAACGTATCGAGCGGCTGCAGGATAGTCTTGGTCAGCTCATCGATCTGAGCCTGATCGACGTTCGGGGCTGCGTTGTTGTCGACGACGTATGCGCACGCCGCCTTGGCAGCGATACGTCCCTCAGTGAACGAGCCTGAAGAGAACTTGTGACTCGAGGCGCCGGAGGCGTCACCGGCTGCGAACATGCCCGCCACCGTCGTCATGTTCGGGTAACCCCAGAAGTACTCGTCCTTGGTGTCGGCGGTCTGGAGGTCCTCAGGGCCGGAGACCCATGCACCGGAAGCGCCGGAGTGCGAGCCGATGAAGTATGGATCGCAAGCCATGATCTCAGATGGCTTCTTCTCGGGCTCAACGTTGGAGGCCGCCCACAGAATGGCCTGTGAAATCGTCATGTCGAGGAAGTCTTCCCAAGCCTCGGCCTCGAGTTCCTTCAACTTCTTCTTCGCGGCCTTCTCGTCGGGTGCCTTCTCCGCGATCGCTTGGATGGCGTCGGCCGTCTGCATGTAGATCGGTGCCTTGCCTTCCATCACGTCCAACATCATGAGCCAGTTGCGGATGTTGGCGGGACGCGGCTTCACCTTGCCGTAAGGTTCCCACTTGTCGAGCTCAGGCTCACGCTCCTGCATGTAGTTGCCGCCCTGCGCGTTCGTGGCAATCGCCTTGAACAGCAGGAACCACGCACCCACCGGGCCGTACGCATCCTTGAAGCGGACCGGAATGAAGCGAACTTCCTGACAGGTCATCTCGGCGCCGGCGTACACAGTGAAGAATGTGCTTGCGCCCGAGTTGAACGGCGGGTACCAGGAGCGGCCGAAGCCCTCACCTGTCGAACGCGGCTTGAAGACGTGCACCGCGCCACCCAGAATGACCATGGTCGCTTTGGCTTTGAACACATACACTTTGTTTTCACGCACGCTGAAGCCGATTGCGCCAGCGCACTTGTCGCCGTCCATCAGCGGGTGCGTCAGGAAGACGCGCTCGAAATATTCTGCTCCGGCGTCGGCAAGCGCGTTCTTTGCTGCCTCAGCGACGATGACTTTGTACGACTCACCATTGATCATGAGCTGCCAACGGCCCTCATGAACGTAGTTGCCGTCCGCATCCGTCCAGATCGGCAGGCCCCACTTCTCGAACAGGTGGACAGTACCGTCAACGTGACGGGCGATGTTGGCCACCAGGTCCTCACGAGTAATACCCATGAGGTCGTTGCGGACGTAGTCGCAATAGTCCTTCAACGTGTTGTTGCCGCTGTTCAGATCCACATACTGATTGATGGCCGAAAGGCCCATGGCGACAGCACCCGACCGATCCATGGCCGCTTTGTCGACTACGGTGACCTTTAAACCATTTTTCTTGGCCCAATAGGAGGCTTCAACCGCCGCTCCGCAGGCGCCCATTCCACCGCCGCAGATCAGCAGATCAGTCTCGACCGTTACAGTTTCAAAATCCGCCATTTTCGTATATCTCCTTAAGGAGTTCTTCTTACCGAAGAAATCAGTCCGTTGAAAAAAGGGTCTCTCACGCTAGAGCGTGGGAACCTTGTCCATCTTTACTGGGCCCCGCTCGGTGTTCAACACTGCCGGCTCACTCATGAGCGTGGGGCTTTTTAGGTCGTCGTCAGCAGTCGGGTAATGATCGAACGGCTGCGCTTTGCCTTCTTCGACGCCTTTGCGAATGGGGAACTTGAACCGTTTCGGCTTGATATCCTTACTGCGGAACTGAACGGTCCACAGGATGCTGTCCGTGCTGCGCATCGCGGTGACGCTTGCGC